>JACQGG010000098.1 GCA_016199665.1 Acidobacteriota bacterium
ATCGCTATATTGTTTCCAATCATGGCCTTTGTCCACTCCGTCGGCCCACTTGTTCTGGCCATAGGGACCAAACGCATCTCCGGGATACATCTTAAGTTTCGGATTGCGCGTCATGAATCCCCCATTGTCCATGTTGCTGTCAATGGAGCTGACCGTCGTCCCGACGATTCTGAACCACTCGTCTCCAATCCCCTGTAAATTGCCCATCCGCTTTAACATCCCCTCGCTGTTGGGATTGACCCGCGGCACTTCACTGACGATCCGCAGCCGCACCGGAAGCTGCCCTCGATCGTACAGCACCTTGCACAGGGTCACGGACAACCCCCCGGCGCGCCCTCCCATCGTCGTGACGCCGATTTCGTTCAGCCTGTGCATCATCCTTAACTGACTCTGAACCATGTCATCCCAGAGTTTGCCTTCCGGCCAGGGAAGCACCTCGTAGGTCAATACCCCATAGGCCCAATTCTTTATCATCCCGGTCGGCTCACCTTTTTCGTCCTTGAAAATGCTCGGCTCCAGCTCCGGCCACTTCGGGAGTGTTTTCAGGCCCAGGGTGTTCACAATGCCGGCGGTGTTGTCCAGCGAGATCAACACCGGATTGTTGGGAGAAAGAGGATCCAGCATATGCCGGGTCACCTTGTAGGCGGCCTCTGTCCTGAAGAAGTTCATCAGGATCCACTCACCCGGCTTCGATTTGGAAGTGTCTATGACCTCTTTGACCGCTCTTAAGCCTGCATCCAGATCGTTAAATTTGATCTGGGTGTCTGGAAAGTAAGCGGGCCCGCTCGGTCCGTGCCATCCTTCGTAATTTCCACTGTGCACTTCAACAAAGCCAGGAACAACGCTTTTACCCTGCAGGTCGATCTTCTCCGTCTTTGGTCCGGCCATCTTCAGTATCCTGACACTATCTCCCAAAGCCAGGAATTTCCCATCCCTTATCGCCACCGCCGGAGCCACCGTGAACTTGTCATCGGCAGTCAGGATCTTGCCGTTATACAAGACGGTGTCGGCATAAGCCAGGATCTCCGCGGGCAAATCCTGCTGCCCTTTGACGAAACTCATGCATACGACGAACACGATACAAACCATGGAACCTACAAACTTCCTGAGGGTAATCATATGGCCTCCTTAGAGAAGAAATGCGTCCTCAGTCTTCAAAAAACGATCTTCAGCCCAAACTGGATCTGGCGTGACGTGGTCACGGTAGAGCGGATTCTTGCCCCCGCAGTGCGCGGCGCTCCATTGGTGCCGAGTACGATACCGTCGGGAACGGCAAAATTGGCGTGATTCAGCACATTAAAAAATTCAGCCCGAAACTGAACCTGCGCGGTCTCTGAGACTACCCGCAGCGGCGTATTCTTAGCAAGAGAAAAATCGACATTGACGCCTCCCGGACCGACAATCGTGTTTCTTCCGACGTTGCCAAAGAATCCGGCGGGCTGGAGTTCAAAAGCCGTCACATCAAAATAGAGATCGGGGCCTCCCAGGACCGGGTTATTGCTGGCGCCGGCCTTCAGGTTGGGGCGATCCGGAACCCGATCATCCAGGTTGCGCGAGCGGTTGAATCCCAAGACTGCGGTCAGGGGAGAGCCCGATGCAAAGGCGCTGATTCCGTTGACTTGCCAACCCCGGACGAGCCACCCGGCTAGTCCAGATCCCGCGGAAGGCAAATCGTAGGTGAAATTCAAAACAAAGTTATGGCGCACATCAAACGCAGACGGACCGCGATCCGACCGGACATTATCCGGGTCCTGCTGTTGCTGCGGATTGTTTGTTCCTTGAATCGTGGAGGTATTGGAGCGGTCGTCAACGCTCTTGGACCAGGTATAGGACCCCTTGAAGCGCAACCCTTGACTGAAACTGCGCTCCAGGGAGAGCTGCAGCGAATTATAGAAAGACTTCCCCAGAGATTCGAGCATCCGGCCGCTTCCCAGGGCGGGATTTCTCCTTCTCAATCCTGCCGGAAAAAACTTCGTGCCATCCGGTTGAATCTGCGGAATCGCTGCGTTTCCCTGTTTGCTTCCGATCAGGCGATAGCCGCGCGAACCCACGTAGCCTGCGCTCAAAACCATCCTGGGAAGGATTTCCCGCTGGAGCACCAGATTATAATGAAGCATCATCGGCACATCCAAGTCCGTATCGATTCCATCCGGCGCCGGAGTCAAGGCCGCGCTTCGGGAGAGATCCATTCGGGGGAAAACGGGATTGTTGATGCTATAGCCGTTAAAAAACGGCACATTGACGGCGGTAAAAACACCGGTGCCGGTGAACTGATCGTAGAAAATGCCAAATCCCGAACGCAGCGAAGTCTTGCCATTGCCCGACAGGTCCCAGGCCAAACCGAGCCGGGGAACGAGTCCCTTCAGGCTGTTGTTGTTGTAAAAAGGATCTCCAATGTGCGGCTCGGTCTTAAACACCTGAAAGCCGTTTACTGACTCCGCCACGAAATTGGAGAGCTTTCCGTTCACCTCCGTCAGCGTGGTGACAAACTCATAACGCAGTCCGAGATTCAACGCAAAACGCGGCGTCAACTTTAGATCGTCTTGAAGGTAAAAACCGGCAAAGGTTTGGCGGTAGCCTTTGGTCGGATCACCCGTGGCAACCCTGAAATTACTGGGACGCGCCAGTAGAAAATCTTCCAGAGAGCTGAAGGTATACTGGCCGAAGATGGTCGTACTCCCAGGAACGCCGATGTTGTTCTGGATCCTCTGGATCTCCCCCCCGATCCTGACCGAGTGAACTCCGGTGTTATAGACAACCTGGTCGGAAAGCTGAAAAACATTGAGACTGGAGATGCTCCCCGAATTAATCCCGGTTCCCGTGTCGGTGATCGTCGTCTGACCGGCCGCGATTCCCCCGCCGATGCGAATGAATCCAAACTTCTTGCCCTCTACAAAGGAGATGCCGGGATCGATGGAGACGGCCGGGTCGGTGCTGCTGCGGTCCGAGCGGCGGCTAAAACCGAAATGCAACGTCTGCAGCAGCCGGGGGGAAAAAACCTTCTGCTCCTGGACGGTCAGGTACTGCATCCGGCCTTGCCCGGTGGACTCGAATGTGGGGTTCAATTGAGGGGAAAACGTTTGGGAGTCCTGCAAGCCAAAAGTCACAAAAAGCGAATCTGCTTCAGAAAACTGGTGGTCCACCCGTGTCAGGAAAAAGTCTTCATCCACGCTGCTGTTGGGATTGCTGATAAACTCGGCCGTCCCGTCCCCGTTATTGCGCCCGTTAGGCTGGGGATAAAGAAACAGGTACGGCTTGATCGCCTCGCCAACCACGATGCGTCTTGTCTCGCCCGTCTGAGGATTCGGCAGTATTCCCTGACGCGCCCCCAGGTCGGGAACCACGGCAACGCTGGTCAGACCCAGCCTCTGCCGCAGGCCCTCGTAGTTGCCAAAGAAAAAGGTCTTGTCCCTGAGGAGCGGACCCCCGAAAGAAAACCCAAAGTTATTGCGTTTGAACTCAGGCGCGTCTCCCGGATCGAAAAAGTTCCGCGCATCCAGGTTGTCGTTGCGGTGAAATTCAAACACAGCTCCATGGAACGCGTTGGTCCCCGAACGCGTCGCCATATTGACAATGCCTCCCGGTCTCTTCCCGTACTCGGAACTGTAGGCGTTGGTCAAGACTCGAAACTCCCGGATCGCTTCCACTCCCAGGTTGCTGCCGCTGATGCTGCCGACATAATCCCCTACCCCGCCGGATCCGGCAACTTCGGTCCCATCAATAAGGAAACGATTCGAACCCCCTCTAGCTCCGGACACATTGTAGGCGGGTTGAGGCAGCGGGGCCCCGGTCAGCCTGAAGTGGAAGGTCCCGGCCTGCAAACTAATGAGCTGGTCAAAACTGCGGCCATTCAAAGGCAGATCCCGGATCGCCTTTTCGTCCACCAGCCCGGACACAGTAGCGGTGGTGGTTTCAACCAAGGAGGCTTCGCCGGTAACTTGCACTTGCTCGGTGATTTCTCCAACCTTAAGAGTGAAATCGATCTCGACCTCCCGGCCGACCGTCAGCGTCACCCCGCTGCGGACCAAAGTCTGAAATCCAGTCAGCTCGGCGCGAATCTCGTAGGGGCCGAGAGACAACTGCGGAATTCGAAATCTTCCGCTGTCGTCGCTGACCACGGAACGAGTCATATCCGTGTCCATATTCTTTGCCGTCACGGCCACTCCCGGCAGGACCGCTCCGCTCTCATCCCTTACCACGCCCGAAATGGCGCCCTGCGTCCCTTGGGCAAGAGCCAGGGAAGCCGCCATCAAAACCGAAACCACTGCCGCCAAGATCAAGGACTCAACCGCTCGGTGTTTTGACATCTGCCCTCTCCTTTTTCAGTTATTAATTCACAGAGTCTACTGAAGGCGTGGGTCTGCGCTCGAACCGGCCCGATAAGACCGCGGGCTGCCAACGTGTACGGGAAGAGCCAAGTTCACGGCCGGGACGAATCCGCCCCGGATTGTGTCTGAAAAAAGCGCCGCACTATCGAAGGTACTTGTAGGTTCCATTCCTGATCTCATCGGCTTCCCTCTGCACATAGCTGAGGGGGTTGCCGGCGTAGTCTCTCAGAAAGTCGCCGTCCATATTGATCCCCGGCATTGCCGGAACCCAGTCTTCCTTCAACAGCTCTTCGGCCTTGCCGTACCGACTGGCCAATGCTTTCACCTCCGGGTCATCCAGCGCTGTCAGGCGTCCCCGGTCGGAAATCTTGAACGGCGGCGCGCCGCCCCGGGTCTTCATCTCGTACGTTATGAAGTACTGATGGATGTGGAACCCGTGGCCGTTGGGAACTTCATTCTTTCGGGCATACTCTTCGACCTCCGGCGCCAGGTTCCCGACTCCGAATCCCCAGTGAAAGACGCCGGAACGCGGCGTCTCGCCGAAGTTGCCGATTCCTTCATAATATCGAAAGCCTTTGGGGTTGGTGCCGATCACCCCCTCGCAAACGTAAAAGTAGCCCGGACGCGGAAGAAAAGGATAGTGCAGGTTCCTGACCTTCTCATTGGCGAGGACGGACCTCCAGATGTCGCCGAATTTCCCGCCTCCCTCCACGCGCTCCACCATCCCCTTGCTCACGTAAGCCTTAATGAGAGGATAAAAACCATTATGGTTTGACGTGCCGGCAATAACTCCCTCGGCCTCCGGTACAACCAGTTGCTTGCGGCCCTCGGTCAGGTAAAGGAGCCGCGTTCCCTGGAACGGATAAGTGTAGATCTTACTCAAGTGATAGCTTCCTCTGCTCCAGAGCTCGGCTTGGTCTTGATTCAGAGAAAATCGCAAATCGGTTCCCTGGGGATCCGTAATCCGCGCCTCCGCAACCCAGGGAAGTATTTCCATGGTCCGCTCTATGATCAGGCGCCAGACATCGCTCGGAAATCTGTCGGCCAACACCCCCTGCGACGCATTGAAGGTCTCGTACGAAAAATAGCCCCTCCACTTGGGACCGACTCCCTGCTGCATATAGATTCGATTGGGACGGCCGCCAAACACAGCGTCATACTCCGGATGCATTTCCATCACATACTTTCTCATGGCGCTGTGATACAAGGCGTCCGCAGTCGATGATTCGTTTTCGCCGCCGGAAAGGATCGTCACCGAATTTCGTCTCAGTTCCTCTCTGTCTTTCTTCCACTGCGCCGGCAGAAGTCCGGGAGCAGACAAGGCCTCGATATACCCGTCTCGAGGCGACCGGCTCATTTTTCCTCTTTGCCCCGAACTGGGCCGCGGGTTGCCGCTGACAATCCCCCTGGCAACAGCTTCCTCCGGAGAGATTCCCAGCGCCTGCCGGACCATTTCATGATCGTAGATGTAATCGGCTGCAATCTCCCGCTCCTTGTAGGCCTCAATGATGGCCTTCAGAATTCGCATGTCCTGATATTTGTTGATTTCCAACAGCACCTTTTGCCCTCGCTCCACCAAACCCAGCGGGCTCTCGCCTTCAACGGTTCGAACCAGTTTCTTGGTGAATTCCCGCAATCGCTCGTCGCCCAGTGTTTTATCCTGCTGATACAGGTAGGCCGGATACCGCGGCGCGGCATAGGTTTGAACCTGCACGGATTCCTTCTTGAAAGGCGCGAAGAAAAAGATGACCAAAGCGAGAACGATTAAACCACTCAGAGCCCATAGAATTTTTCTCATGTCAGAACCTCGCGTGTAAAGAACTTGTTCCCCGGCCAGTCATGAAACTCTACTGCGTTAAGGCCTTTTCATAGGAAATCTTGCCGCCGACGATGGCGGTCAAGACGGGAATCTCGGAAATGTCGTCCTCCGGCACCGTCATGTAGTCTCCGCCCAGGATCACCAAGTCCGCGAGCTTGCCGGGCTCGATCGTCCCCAGGATCTTCTCATCGCCGTAAAAGCGCGATGCCCAGTTGGTCCCCATCCAAAGCGCCTCCTGCCGGCTGATCCGCTCGTTTGGGCCCCAGACCTTTCCGCTGACTTCATGCTTGCGGGTGATAAATTTCTCCAGGTTCAGCATGTACCACTTCGTGCCGTAGCGTTGCCAGGGAGTGCCGGCCCCCGCGTCCATGTCGGCCTGTGTCGCCGGCCCGGCAGACACCCTCTTCACCCGCTGCCCCAGGGGATTAACGCCCAAAAGGTTGGTAACCTCAATGACCGGCTTCAAGCCGGCATCGATCAGGGAGCGTATCGGGGTCACTTGCGCCATCTGGTCGGCTCCAAACTGGGTCACAAGAGAGGTCTCGGCTCCCTTTTCTATTCCCACATAACGGGGAGAAAGGGACAATGCGGCATCGTACTGGGCCATCCTCTTGGCCAGATCGGCGGGCCGGAAGGCTCCATGGACCATCCCGAATCTCTTCCCTTTCACGGGCCGCGTCTTATTGACCTCATCCATGATATTGACCATCATCTCGACGGCCGCATCCCCCTGTGCGTGCACATCGCCGACATTCCACCCGTAGCGCCCCAGCAGCACCACGTTCTGAAACTCTCTTTTCCAACCGTCTTCCTCCTGAAACATCATCCCCCATTTGTTCTGCCCGTAAAGGCCGAAGGCCGTACCGGGAAGGAGTTTTTGTCTGGGACCCCGCGTCCAATAGCCGCCGTTGCCGGCATTGCTGTCAACCACCGTCGGCGAGGCGCCCGCAATCTTGAGCCACTCGTTCCCGACATCCATGAAATTGCCCATTCGCTTCAGATACCGCTCCATCTGCGGATTCTGCCGGCCAAATTCATGACTCAGGCGGACGCGTATCGGCAGCTCCCCCCGCCGGTACAGTTCCGCCACAATCGTGAGCGGCAGGCCCCAAGCCCGCGACCCCATCGTGGTCACACCCACGCTGTTGATTTTTTGAAACACTTCCTTCTGAGCCTGGATCATCTCCTCCATCTTTTTGTCATCGGGATAGGGCAACACTTCCATCTCCAGTACCCCCAGAGCCCATCCCCGGATGTGGCCGGTTGGTTCTCCTTTGTCATCCACAAAGAGACCTTCTTTGACATCCTTGGGCATCAGCCTGAGGGTCTGGCTGTTGACGACTCCCTGGGTCGTGTCGTAAGTCGCCAATATCGGATTGTTCGGCGCCACCGTGTCCAGCAGCTTGCGAGTCAGTTGGTAGGCTCCGGCGTTGCGCACCAGGCCGAAAAACACCCACTCGCCGGGCTTGACCGAGTCCACAGCTTTCTTGATCTCTCTCAGGAAGTCATCCACCGTGCCGGCGGTGATTTCAACCATGTTGTCGTTAATCCAACTGAGGGCCGAGCCGCCCGCCGGCACGCCGCCCAACAAATTGCCGGAATGCGGATCGCAGAAGCCTGGAACCAGCGTTTTCCCCTGCAAGTCGATCTTTTGAGTCTTCGGCCCGGCCATTTTCAGGATCGCGGCGCTGTCGCCAATGGCCAGAAACTTTCCGTCCCGCACGGCGACGGCCTGGGCTGTGGTGAACCGGTCATCCGCCGTCAAGACCTTTCCGTTATACAGAACCATATCGGCGTAGTGCAGCACCTGCGCGGGCAGATCCTGCTGCGCCCGCAGCGCGGGAAACGCGAACAGGACAACACTCAAGATACCCAGCATAGAAGACACCTGCATCTGTTTTCGATTCTTCATGGTTTCTCCCCCCCTGTGACAAAACACTTGCCTTCCAGCCTGGCTCGGCAAGAAGACTGTAACGACGCCAATCAAAAAATGAGCCGCAGGCCAAACTGAATCTGCCGCGCGGTCCCGGTGGTTGCGGTGAGCTTCGCAGATTGGGGAAGAAGCTCCCCTGCACTGTTCAAAGGCCTGGTGGCGCCACCCGCGCCTGACCCCGCGAAGGGACCCCGAAAATTGGCCCGATTGAAAATGTTGAAAAATTCAGAACGAAACTCCAGCCTCGCCTTATCCCCGATGGCAGTGTTTTTCGTCAACGAAAAGTCAGTGGTGAACCGGCCGGGACCGATCATGGCGTTCCGCGCTACCAGGTTCCCTCCCAAGAATCCGGCAGGCGGAAGGCCAAATGCGGTCACGTCATAGTATGCGTCCGGATTACCCGGGTGGGTCGGATTATTGTTATTCCCCAGAAGGAGCGGCCGCTGACTCTGTAGCTGGCCCGACCTGGCTCGGTCAAAACCCAGCTCGGCGCTGAAGGGGGAACCGGTGGCGGCCCCTAGGATGCCGGACAGTTGCCAGCCTCCCAGCAGCTTTCCCTTGACTCCGGAGACACTGGAAGTCAAGGGAACGGGGTAGATCCAATTGAAGCTGAAGGAATGACGAACATCGAAGTTGGCCAGCCCGCGATCCGCGGTGCGGTCGAAAGGATCCAGGGAACGTTGCAGGTGTCCCACCACAGAGACCGTCTCGCTGGACTCTGACATATCGTCAATGACTTTCCCCAAAGTGTAGGAAGCCTGAAAAATAAAACCGTTATCCATTCTCCGGTTCAGCCCCAGTTGGAATGAATGGTAATGAGAGTTCCCGTCGAAGGTCACCAAGCCCATGCTTGCAAAATTGGGGTTGAGCCGCGGATTACTTGCAGCGGGCGACGGGAAGAATTTCCTTCCGTCGACGACCTGGAACCGCCGGATATTACTTTCGACCTTTCTCTGAAGATGGCGCCCGAGGGAACCTGCGTAGGCCGCCGTTACAACGGTCTGGGGCAAGACCTCCTGCTGAAAACTGAGGTTGTAATGCATTACATAAGGAGTCGAGACGTCATCATAATCAACCAGACTCTGTATACTGAGAATGGTCGGTGATACCAGGATGCTTAGAGGAATATTCGGGAAAACACCCTGAGCAGAAATATTGAATAGCTCCACGGTCTCCTTAAACGGAGGAATATCATCGATGCTGTCGGCGTAGTCCCGCGGCAGCACCTGGTCATAGAAAATGCCAAAGCCGCTCCGGACCGAGGTTTTTCCGGTACCGAAAGGATCCCATGCAATTCCCACCCTGGGCCCAAGACTCAGAAGCGAGGGGTTCTGAAGCATCTTCGCATCTTTGCCGACGGTAAATACAGGATCATTAAAAGGGTCCTTAATAAATCCCTGTATGCCGTTAACCTCATTAGGGGCCGTGATAAATTCATAGCGCAGACCTAAATTGAGGGTCAAATGGGGCGCCGCCTTCCAATCGTCCTGGAAATAGAATCCAAAGAGGTTTTGACGCGTTTCCCTCTCATCCACTTTCTTGAGTCCTACCGCCACCATTTGCGTGAGGTTACCCAAGGTCAGGAAGTCGAACAGTGAAGCGAAAGTGAACTCTCCATTGTCGCGAAACGGGACTTGTCTTTTGAAATGGATCTGCTTCGCGCTAAAGCCGAACTTCATACTGTGCTCACCCCGGGTGTAGGTAACATTATCGACCCACTCCAGGGTATCGAGAAGGGTTTCGTCGTGCAAAGCAGCGGCGTTAAGACCCAGATTAGCGGTCCCGGGAACAATGATGCCGCCCACCGGTTTACCGGGCACAAAGCTTAATTCAGGAGCGTACTGGACCAATGGAACGACATCGCTGTCTTCATCGGACTTGTTCAAGCCGAAGCGGAACTGGTTGAGCAAATGAGCACGGATGATCTTGGTCTCCTCGATGGCGATGTTTACGGTGCGGCTCCCCCGGACTGTTTCCGAGATGGGCAGTCCCGACGGTAAGCTAATGTCGGCCTTCTCCAACGTATAGCGGCCGAAGAGGGAGTCCTTTTCAGTGAAGTTGTGGTCTCCCCGAAGCGTCACGTAGTGCCCGTTTGTCGTGTTGGTCGAAGCGGAAATAAACTCGCCGACTCCATTGCCGAAATTCCTCGCGCCGGGGGTGGGCAGGGGAATCTTGGCCAGGTAAGGCTTGGCCTTCTCATTCACGGCAAACGGAGCACGACCCGGGAGGATCCCTGCCCGGGCATTGGCGTCAGGCACATTTGAAATCGAGGTGATACCCAGCGCTTCCCTCAAACCTTCGTAGTTGCCCAGAAAAAAAGTCTTGTTTCTCCGGATCGGACCTTCCAGGGAGAATCCGAACTGATGACGCTTGAACTCCGGCGGCCCTCCGGCGTCAAAAAAGTTGCGGGCGTCCAGATTGTCATTACGGAGGAACTCGTAGACGGACCCGTGAAATTCATTGGTGCCCGATCGCGTGCTGACGCTGACTAACATCCCGGCATTGCGACCAAACTCCGCGCTGTAATTGTTGGTGATGACCTTAAACTCCCGAACCGTCTCAACCCCCTGCAGTGTACCGGCCGCACCATTGTTCCTTGCGTCCATCACTTCCACCCCATCGATCATGAACTGGCTCATGCGATGCCGAACGCCGCCCGCACTGATCTTAATGCCTCTTCCTCGAGCCCCCTGCGAGTCCATATTGGTGGCGAGCACCGCTCCCGGCTGGAGCAGGGCCAGTTGCTGAAAGCTGCGACCATTCAAGGGAAGCGTGTCAATTCTTTCACGGTCAACCAGGCCCCCCAACTCCGCCTGGCTCACATTGACCAGGGGCGCTTCTCCTGACACAACGACCCTGTCCGTGATTTCCCCAACCTTCAGTGAAAAGTCAACAAGCGCTTCTCTTCCAATGGTAAGCCCTATGCCGGTGCGAACTTCGGTTTGAAAGCCGGACAGACTCGCTTCGACTTCATAATTGCCCAAACTCAGGCTTGGGGCCGTGTATCTGCCCAGGTCGTCGCTTACTACATCTCTCCCGACGCCTGTGTCCAGATTCTTGACCCTCACGCTGGCGCCGGGAAGGACACCTCCGCTTGCGTCCTTCACCACACCCGAGATAGTAGCGGTGGGACTCTGAGCCAGAGTGAAACAGCTCAGACCGATAATGATAAAGAGAAAAATCGCGTTACACTTCTGTCGCATTTTTCACCTCCGTATTTTGCAGGTAAAAGCCCGCAAAGGTTTGGCGCCAGCCTTTGGTGGGGTCACCGGTAGCCACCCTCAGGTTAAACGGACGACCCTGCAGGAAGTCCGCCAGAGAACTAAACGTATACTGGCCGAATATGGTCGTCGTGCCGGGGATGCGCACATTGTTGTGGGTCCTCTGAATCTCTCCACCCACGCGAATCGAATGGACTCCCCGGGTGTATACAACCTGATCGGAAAATTGGTGGTCCACCCGAGTCAAGAAAAAGTCCTCATCCACCCTGCTGCTGGGATGGCTGATAAACTCGGCGGTTCCATCTCCGTTATTGCGGCCGTTGGGCGGAGGATAAAGAAACAAGTAAAGCTTGATGGGATCGGCTATGGTGACCCGCTGCGACCCGGGCAGAATTTCTTGACGGGCCGCCTCGTCAGGCACCACTGCGATGTTGGTGAGACCCAGCCGCTGTCGCAGTCCTTCGTAATTGCCAAAGAAGAAGGTCCGGTCTGTCACCAGCGGACCCCCGAAAGAAAAGCCAAAGTTGTTGCGTTTGAACTCGGGGGGTTCTCCCGGATCGAAAAAGTTCCGGGCATCCAGATTATCGTTGCGGTGAAATTCAAAAATCGATCCGTGGAATGTGTTCGTGCCGGAACGGGTGGCCATATTCACGATGCCGCCGGGTCGTTTGCCGTACTCGGAACTGTACGCATTGGTCAAAACCCGAAACTCCCGGATAGCCTCCACCCCCAGATTGCTTCCGCTGATGCTGCCCACATACTCTCCTCCCCCCACGCCTCGCGCCGCCACCTCCGTTCCATCGATGAGGAAACGATTTGAACCTCCTCGAGCTCCCGACACGTTATAAGCGGGCTGCGGCAGCGCACCCCCCGTCAATTGGAAGTGGAAGGTTCCCGACTGCAGGCTGATGAGCTGGTCAAAGCTGCGACCATTCAACGGGAGATCCCGGATTGCCTTCTCGTCCACCAGGCCGGACACGGTGGCGCTGGTGGTCTCCACCAAGGAGGCTTCGCCCCTGACCTCCACCCGCTCGGTAATCTCTCCCACCTTCAACACGAAGGTCAGATCCACTTCCCGCCCCACCGTCAAGGTAATCCCGCTGCGGACGGAAGTCTGAAATCCCGCCAATTCCGCGCCAATCTCGTAAGGCCCCAGCGGCAACTGCGGATGGAGAGGGTCATTGCACCAGGAGCCCGTTCGAAAATGGCCTTCGGCGTTCATTCCCGGCACTCCGGGCGCGACACGCCCGAGCCCGGCCAGTCCATCCGGCCACAATCCGCATGCGCGGGCCCAGCCAAACCGGGCAGAACCGGATTGTTCCAGCCTCATGCATGTAACAACGAATCCTGCGACAGGCCTGCTGCCTGTTTCGGCGACCAGCAGAGATGCGCCACGGCGCATCTCTGCCCCGACCGATTTCATCTGGCGCCGTTTCCAACAAAAGCGCCCATCTGGAACTTGCGCCTCCGCCGGGCCCTTCTTATTGGGCTGACGGCCTTTCGTAGCTGATCTTGCCGCCAACAATGACCGTCATCACCGGAATTTCAGAAATGTCCTCTTCCGGAACGGTCATATAGTCTCCGCCCAGAATCACCAGATCCGCCAGCTTGCCCGGTTCGATGGTCCCCAGGGTTTTCTCGTCTCCGTAAAAGCGCGACGCCCAGCGGGTTCCCATCCAGAGCGCTTCCTGGCGCGTAATCCGCTCACCCGGACCCCAGACTTTTCCCGTCGCCTCATTCTTGCGCGTAATGAACTTCTCCAGGTTCATCATGTACCACTTGGCGCCGTATAGCTTCCAGGCGCGTCCAAACATGCCGCCTCCCTCAATGCCCTGAGCCGCCTGTCCCACGACCAGCCTCTTGGCCCTCTGGCCGAGGGGATCGAGGCCCAGGCCGTTGGTAACTTCCAGAACCGGCTTTAAACCCAGGTCGATCAGGCTGCGTATCGGGTGAGTTTGCGCCATCTGATCCGCTCCGTACTGAATCACAATCGCCTGCTCGGAACCCTTGTCCATGAAGCCAATCAGGGGAGCCAGGGACAAAACGGCGTCATAATTGGCCATTCTCCTGGCCAGATCCGGGGGCCGCATCAGGCCATGGACCATTCCAAAACGGCGTCCCTTGACCGGCCGGGTCTTGTTGATCTCATCCCAGGCATCGACCATCATCTCGACGCCGGCATCTCCCTTAATGTGCATGTCGGTGACATTCCACCCGTACTGGCCCAGCAGCACCGTGTTGTGAAACTCTTTCTTCCACCCGTCTTGTTCCTGAAACATTAAGGCCCACTTGTTTTGGCCAAACGGGCCGTACGCATCGCCGGGAAGTCGCTGCCGTTTGGGGGACCGGGTGAACATGCCGGCATTCCCTTCATTGCTGTCAACGACGGTGCTGGTAGCGCCGGCGATCTTGAGCCAATCGTCGCCGAGATCCCTGAAGTTCCCCATTCGCTTAAGATACCGCTCCATCTGCGGATTCTGCCGGCCCATTTCATGGCTCAGGCGCACCCGCAGCGGCAGTTCTCCCCTTCGGTACAGTTCCGACACAATCGTCAGCGGCAATCCCCACGCCCGCGATCCCATGGTGGTCACACCCAGACTGTTGATCTTTTCAAACACTCCCTTCTGCAACTGGATCATCTCTTCCAGTCTTTTGTCATCCGGATAAGGAAGAGCTTCCATCTCCAGCACGCCCAGAGCCCATCCTCGAATCTGGCCGGTTGGCTCCCCCTTGTCGTCCAGAAAAAGCCCTTCTTTCACGTCTTTGGGCAACACACTCAGGGCCTTGCTGTTGACGACACCTGCGGTCGTGTCATAGCAGATCAGCATCGGGTTGTTTGGAGCGACACTGTCCAGCAGCTTGCGATTTAACTGGTAGGCGGCATCGTCGCGCACGATGCCGAAGAAGACCCACTCGCCGGGCTTTACCTGGTCCACTCCCTGCTTGATCGCCCTGAGGAGATCATCCACCGTATCGGCGCCGATCTGAAACGTGTTGTCGTTGATCCAGTTGAGGGCCGAGCCGCCCGCCGGCACGGAACCCAATAAATTGCCGGAATGAGGGTCGTAAAAGCCGGGAACGAGCGTTTTCCCTTGCAGGTCGATCTTCTGAGTCTTGGGACCGGCCATTTTCAGAATTGCGGCGCTGTCACCGATCGCCAGAAATTTTCCATCCCGCACTGCGACGGCCTGAGCAACGGTGAACTTATCGTCCGCCGTCAGGACCTTTCCGTTGTGCAGAACCATATCGGCATAATGCAGCACCTGCGAGGGTAAATCCTGCTGCGCCCGGAGCACCGGAAAGGCCAGCGCGACGGTGACACTTAGGGCCATCCCTAAGACAAAAAAGTTGGTGCGATTTGGATCCCTCATCTTTCCCTCCTTCATCAGGTATTGAGGTCAAACCATCGTTAAGTTACTGCGCCAGTCTACTCTGTCTCAAATCGGAAAAACTACCATTTTTGAAGCCACCAAAAATTGGCTGCGCCGCCCCAACCATCCCCTGGCAATCCGACATCGGCCCCGCAATCTGACTCATGGAGTGAGGTACTTGTACGTTCCCTTCCTGACCTCTTCGACCTCCTTCTGAACGTAGGCAAAGGGGTCGTCTGCGTAGTCCTTTTGAAAATCACCTTTGACATTGATTCCCGGGATGGCAGGAATCCAGTCTTCCTTCAGCAGATCTTCGGCGCTGCCGTACCTGCTAGACAGAGCCTTCACCTCCGGATCGTCCAGTGCGGTCATGCGTCCTCGATCAATGATCTTAAACCGCCGATCCGTGCCCCGGGTTTTTACTTCATAGGTCATAAAATACTGATGGACGTGGAATCCATGGGCGTTGGGAACGTTATTCTTCTTGGCATATTCCTCAAACTCCGGGGCCAGGCTTCCCACGCCGAATCCAAAGCGAAAGACCCCGGAACGACTCAACTCGACCACGTTTCCCGGCGCTTCGTAATATCGAAAACCTTTGGGATTCGTTCCCGGAACTCCCTCACACACGTAAAAGAAACCCGGATAGGGAAGATAGGGATAATGCAGGTTCTTGACTTTCTCATTAGCCAGGATGGCTCTCATGATTTCCCCCATTCTTCCTCCCCCCTCAACGCGATCAACCTTGCCCTTGCTGACATAAACCTTCACCAGCGGATAAAAGCCGTTGTGGTTTGAGGTTCCGGCAATGATCCCTTCCGCTTCCGGGACCACCTCTTCTTTGCGTCCCTCGGTCAGGTAGAGAAGCCGCGTACCCTGCAACGGATAGAGGTAAACCTGACCCACGTGATAGGTTCCTTTACTCCATAGCTCCGCCTGCTCTTGTGTTAAAGAGAATCGCAGATCCGTTCCCTGGGGATCCGTATTCCGGGCCTGCTCGACCCAGGGAATGACCTCAACGGTCCTCTCCACGATCAGGCGCCAGACATCGGTAGGAAACTTGTCCGCAAAGAAACTCTGCATTTCTTTGAGATCTCCGTAGGAGAAGTAGCCCTTCCACTTTGGGCCGACCTCGGCTGCCGTATAGATTCGCAGGGGGCGGCCGCCGAAAACCGCATCATATTCCGGATGCAACTCCATCACGTATTTCCGCATGGCGCTGCGGTACGCAGTGCCTGACTCCCTGGCGCCGACTTCATCTCCCAGGATGAAGACCCGATTTTGCCTGAGTTCGGCCGCCTCCTTTTGCAACTGCTCCGGAAGAATGCTGGGAAAAGACAAAGCTTCAATGTATCCGTCTCGAGGTCCGCGGGCGCCCTCCCCAAACGGTCCTTTGCTGATGATCTTCTTGGCGTAGGCTTCTTCACGAGAAATCCCCAACGCTTGGGCGACCATGTCATAATCGTAGACATAATCCGCTTCTATCTGTCGATCTTTGTACGCCTCAATAATCGCCTTCAGCAGCCTCATGTCCTGCTGCGGGCGAATTTCCAGCAAAACCTTCTCCCCGGGTCCGACCTTTCCCAGGGGGGTTTCCCCTTCCACAGATCGGACGGCATTCCTGGCCAGCGAGCGCAACTGATCCTCCGTCACCGTTTGCTGGGAATAGGCGTGCGACGGATACCGCGGCGCCGCATAGGTTTGATCATCCGCCGGCTTGTTTCTGAAAGGGCCAAGATAGAAAATAACCAAGGCGAGACCGATGAAGATGCCTACCGTCAGTACTTTCCTTTTCATTCTACAGACCCCCCGTTAACAATCCGGACAATGGAACCAAAGAAAAAACCCGGCACTGACTTTCTGGTTTTGTGCAAGTTTCAGCGTGCAATAGAAACATTCCGATGCCCTGATGTAACCAAGAATCGCGCGTCACGTGAGGGCCCGGTTCTCACTGGGTTCCGGCCGCCGCGGCGGCGGGCTTCTCGTAGGTTACTTTCCCCCCCACCATCACTTGGAGCACAGGTATTTCGGAAATCTCTTCTTCAGGCGCCGTCAGGTAGTCCCCCCCCAGAATCACTAGGTCCGCGAGTTTCCCCGGCTCGACCGTACCCACGATTTTCTCATCGCCATAGAACCGCGAAGCCCAGTTGGTTCCCATCCAGAGCGCTTCCTGGCGGGTGACCCGTTCTCCCGGACCCCACACCTTTCCGGTGGCCTCATTCCTGCGGGTAATGAATTTTTCCAAGTTCCACATGTAAAACTGATTGCCGTAGCGGTTCCAGGCTACCGAATTTTCCCCTCCCGCGTCCTCAACCCGGGCCGCCCGTCCTGTCGCCAGCTTCTTGACTCGCTGTCCGATAGGAGTGGTAGCGCCGAAACCGAGCATGAAGTTTGTGACTTCCAATACCGGCTTCAGACCGGCATCAATCAGGCTGCGGATCGGGTGCAGCGCCGCCATCTGATCCGCTCCGTACTGCGTCACGATGGCCTGCTCGGTCCCCTTGCCCATGAAACCGATTGCCGGTGCCAGGGATAAAGCGGCGTCGTATTGGGCAAGTCGTTTCGCCAAGTCTGGAGGACGGATGCCCCCGTGAACCATTCCAAACCTTTTCCCCCTCACGGGCCGCGTCTTGTTGATTTCATCCCAGGCGCTGACCATCAGCTCGACGCCTCCGTCTCCGATGATATGCATGTCACTGACGTTCCAGCCATAGCGCCCAAGCAATACCGTGTTCTGAAACTCTTTCTTCCATCCATCTTCCTCCTGAAACATCAGCGCCCACTTGTCCTGCCCCGTGGGACCAAAGGCATCGCCTGGAAGTCGCTGGCGCTTGGGCGACCGGGTGAACAGACCGCCGTTGCCCGGGTTGCTGTCAACAACGGTGCTGGTCGCGCCGGCGATCTTAAACCACTCATTGCCAAGGTCCATGAAGTTGCCCATCCGTTTGAGATACCGTTCCATCTGCGGATTCTGCCGGCCGAATTCATGAGTCAGGCGCAGGCGCAACGGCAACTCCGCGCGCCGGTACAACTCGGCTACGATCGTCAGCGACAAACCCCACGCCCGGGATCCAACAGTGGTGACCCCCACGCTGTTGATCTTGCGAAAAACCTCCTTCTGAGCCTGGATCATTTCCTCCATTCTCTTGTCGTCAGGATAAGGAAGAACTTCCATCTCCAGCACCCCCAGGGCCCAGCCGCGGATATGGCCGGTCGGCTCGCCCTGGTCATCCACAAAAAGCCCTTCTTTCACATCCCTGGGCATCAGGCTAAGGGTCTGGCTGTTCACCAGCGCCTGTGTCGTGTCATACGTGGCCAAGATCGGATTGTCAGGCGTAACCGTGTCCAGCAGTTTGCGGTTCAATTGATAGGTTGCGACGTTCCGTGGTAAGCCAAAAAACAGCCATTCGCCGGGCTTTGCTGAATCCACGGCTCTCTTGATCTGCCGTAGCAGGTCATCCACACTGTCGGCGCCGACCTCAAACATGTTGTCGTTGATCCAGGTGAGCGCATTGCCGCCAGCCGGCACACCCCCCAGCAGGTTGATCGAATGGGGATCACAGAAACCAGGGACAACGGTTTTTCCTTGCAGGTCTATTCTTTCTGTTTTCGGCCCGGCCATCCTCAGGATCGTCGCGCTGTCTCCCAGCGCCAGGAACTTCCCATCCCGAACCGCAACCGCCTGAGCAATGGTGAACTTATCGTCGGCGGTGAGAACCTTTCCGTTGTAAAGAACCAGATCGGCATAGTGCAGCACCTGCACCGGCAAATCCTGCTGCGCCTGGAGTCCGGGAAGAGTGCACAGCATAACGCTCAGCATGACCCCCGAGGCGAAAATCCCGGGGTAACTTGGATTTCTCATTTGCCCTCCTGGGTTGACGGCTTTTCGTAGGTAATCTTACCGCCGATGATCCCCGTCTGCGTTGGAATCGTCCCATTGTAACCCCTGGAGCGCTTGTGTCAATGCCGCTTTCCCATGCGTTTCATCCGCACGAACCTCATCGAGCCGAGCGTGGATGGGACTGGCAAACTCTCAGGTGAGCGGCTTCCCGTAGACGGCAGGCTGCCGGTTGAGAACCACGTTGGTGTTCGGCGCCATTTCCTTGTAGCGCGCCAGGGCCCACGCCACCTGGCCGGCGATGGCCTGCTCCAGATCCGGCAGCGCGGTCGCGAGAAAAGCGCCGGCGGGATTAACCAGCGCGCTCTGCGTCGGAGTGTTTTCTTCCAGCGGCGTCGCCAGCGCGATGAAAACTTTGTTCTCATCGGCGCGTGCCCGCGCAATGATCCGCAGCGGATATCGGGAAGATGAGGCGTTCCATAGAATCAGATCCGCGCCTTGCAGCATCAGCACACGCGCCACTTCCGGCAAGAGCCCCTCATCGTCCTGCATAATCCCGATCCGGCCATACGGCGTATCGAAAACCGGCAGCGTGTCTCCCGCTTCCCAACGCTCTCCCGCCAGATGAACCTGGTGGTACGCACCCATCAGATCGCCCTTCGACAGCAAATAGACCGTCCGCCTGCGCCTGCCATTGCTGCCTTTTGAAATCAACGGACACGCCAGGCCGCAGCCGAGTCGCAGCGCCAGGTCTTGCAACGGCTTGAGGCTGTATTCCGCCTGATAAGCGGCGGCGTCGGCGTGAGCCGCCGGAATACCCGGCAGCAGGATCAACGCCGTTCCCTGGCACGCCAGCTTTTCGCTCAGGGCGGTTACACGCTCCCAATAAGCCGTTGGCGATGGATAGGGTTTGAGTTGAAGCATGCCAAGGCGCATGCTCGCCCTGGCGGGGACAATCGGCTCGGACAAAAGGCGAGTCACCGGAAGAGTTTCCACTGGCTCCCCCAGGATCGCATAGCACTCGGGGCGGCGGGGAACAGGCGGCCCGGTGGAATGCGCCAGATCGACCTCCGCCAGAACATATTCTTCCTGCGTGGTGCTTGCCTGAACAACGCATTCGCCCTGGGGCGAAACGACGCAGCTCCGCCCGCAGTAGACAATGCTCTCCGCCTCAACTCCCACCTTGCCCGCTACCGCAACCCACGCGCCATTTTCAACCGCGCGCACCGGGATCATGTATTCGAACTGAGGGTTGCTGAGCGTGGCGCGATCTCCGCCGCTTGTCACCCAGGCGGTCGCATCCACCATGAGCTTCGCACCTCTCACCCCGAGCAGGCGCGCGATTTCGGGCATTCGTCCATCGGCGCACACAAAAATGCCGGTGCGTCCGAACGGTAAATCGAAAGTTGGAAACTGCCGGCCGGGATCAAACCAGCACTGATCGAAATGCCACAGAAATGACTTGGAGTACCGGCCAATGACTTCGCCTTGAGGATCGAACAAGTAGGCCGTGTTCAACAGGCGCGGAGACTTGCCTGGCTGCGCGATTCCCGCCACCACAAAACTGTGTTGCGCCCTGGCGCGCTCGCCGAAGAGACGGACCACCTCCTCATGCGGGCGCAATCTGGCCCGACTGATGCTCTCGACCGATTCAAGATAGTAGGCCGGATAAGTGCACTCGGGGAGAACCATCAGGTCCGGACCATTCTTTCCCGCAGCATCCAGCAGCGCCAGCGCGCGATCCAGGGCTTCTTCAGCCCTGGAAAGGCCGAGCGCTTCCAGTTGCAGGCAGGCAATCGTAATCCTGGACATCGCTATTGTTGTCCTTCAGTTTGAAGAGCCTGCAGAATCTCGGCTGTGCGCATCACCCAGCCGAGTGAGGCGCCGATTGATTGGAGCGCGAACCGGTGCATCGCTTCGCCGTCCATCGTATCGACGCCTTCTTCGGCGAGGATCACGCGAAAATCGCGGTTGGTGCTTTCAAACGCGGCGCACAGCACGCACGTGTTGGTATTGACGCCGCAGAGGATTACCGTGTCGATGCCGCGCGAACGCAGGACAAACTCCAGATCAGTCCCAAGATAGGAACTGTACCGCTTCTTGGTGTCGACCAGGATATCGCGTTCATCCCAGAGTTCAGGGATGACTTGCGTTCCAGGTCTGCCCCGCAGGTTGTGCTGGAGGATCCCCCGCCGCGCTTTCGTCGGATCGTCGTGAATGGCCTGCCAGAAAGGATTCGAAGCGATCTCCTCACGACTGCGATACTGGGAAACCACGTGAATGACCGGCAACGCCAAAGCGCGCAGCCGGCGCAAAAAAGGCGCCGTGTCGCGAATCACGCGCGCCGCACGCTCCGCCGGGAGTGGCACGGTCGCAACCGTCATGTCGAGGTGGCCGCGATGGAGGTCAATGCACACCGCGGCGGTCTTCTTAGGATCGAGTCTCATCTCTGCAGCGTCCCAACAGGAATAATCGGCAGGAGCAGCCGGGAACTCCACGAGCCGCCGCCGTAAATGGCATGGGTGTTGTCGAAGATCTCCGACGGCCGGTCTTGAGGATGGGTATGAGTGAAAGGGCCTGAGCCCCGCATCGGGTTCACAAAAGTCCCCAGCCCGCTGAACCCGGCCGCTCTCTCAAAGTCCTTGCCTTGAACTGTCAACGCAATCCGGTAACCGGCAGGAATTACGATGCAGGTCGGCCAGATTTCGATGTCAAGCTCATAGGGCTGGCCCTTCACCAGTAGTTGAATCTCATCATGCGTGTGATAGGGGCGATAGGACGTGCTGAGCTGCGGGTCGAGCTTGCGGTGGGAAGCCCGGAGCCAACCCTGCCCAATGGGTGTGTGCGGGTCGAGGGCGCCTTGAAAATCTATCTCTCCACCGTTGGGATCAAAGACGCGCAGCGTCGTGAACAGGTCGGCATCCACCGTCGACGACGCGAGAAAGAGCTTGACTGACGCCGGACCGGTGATTTCCATCTCTTCGTGGAGCGGAGCGCTGATAAACGTCACGCCCTCGCTGAGCCCCTTGTATTCAACCTTACTCTGTGCGGTCACCGGCGCCCACTCAAGCGTGCGCCGGGAAGGATCCAGGTAGAGCGGCGTCCAGCGAGTTCGAGCGAGGGGCCACTCGGTCTCATGGCGCTCCACGAACTTGCCGATATGCCGGATCTGGAGCTGGACGCGGGGCTGCTTGTCCCAGCCGTTTTCAATCCCTTTCAGAAAATAGTCGAAGAAGCGCTTCTGAAGGTTGCGTCCATAGTCGGTGTAAAAGTGGGTCCAATGTTCCAGACCGTGCACCTCGAGCCACTTTTGCTTTGACGCAGCCCTGACAAAGCCTTCGAAATTACCCCGGGGATGAAGGCCCTGGCCGCCCCAGTTGGCCGCCGACAAGAACGGCACGGTGATGCTGGACCAGTCGGGAGATCTCTCTTGATAAAATGAATTGTCCAGGGCGTTAGCAAAGACCGGCGCATCAATGTCGGCCCGGTTCCGGGCAAGCTCCGCAACGGTCAATGTCTCCGGACCGGCCACAAGCAAGCCGCTGTTGGGATCCACCGGTCCTTGTCTGCCCAGGCCATGCTGCACGGTCTCGACCTGCTTGATGTACCAGTTGTGCCAAAAGTCGGTCAAAATGCCGCCGTGCCGAAACATATCGCGGTAGTAGTCGGCGGCCCCTTCCCACGGGCACATTGCGATCAGGTGCGGCGGCTGCAGCGATGCCACATGCCACTGGTTCATCGCATAGTAGGATATGCCCAGCAACCCCACCTTGCCGTTGCTCCAGGGCTGAGCGCCCGCCCACTCGATGCAGTGGTAAAAATCCCGGGTCTCACGCGGCGAGAAACAGTCAATGATCCCCGGCGAGCGGCCGGCGCCCCGGGAATCTGCCCGGACGCAGACATACCCGTGAGGGACCCACTTTTCCGGATCCACCACCTCCCAGTTCTGGTATTTATTGGCTGACCCGGCCGTGACGTCAGGGTGCCGCGTGACCATCATTTTCCACTGGTCCGGATAGCCGACCTGGAACGGCAGCCCCTTGCCGTAAGGTCCGTAGGTCAGGATGACCGGGTAATGGCCTGGCTCGATGGGCCGGTACACATCCGCCCGCAGAACGACCTCGTCCTCCATCGGGACCGGCACGTCCCAATCGATCCGCATGCCATCTGCGACAACGCTTTTTCCCCTCATCTCTTCCATAAGATCTACCGCAGAGCTCTATTGCAGATGCGACAGGATACTTTGAATCGTAATCGGCATGACCGGCGGCGGGGTCATTCCCAGCCGAAGAAGAGCCTCCCGCGTGATTTCTTCCGGCCCCGTGGCGCCGTACTTGACTGCTTCCTTGACCGCCGCATCGACGCGATCCAGATAATCGAGACCCGACTGAATAATTGCGGGAATCTCATCACCGGCAAACGCCCTGTCCGAGTGCGCGCAGTAGAGTGTCTTAATCCCGGGGAACGCCAATAAGCGGCCCAAGGACTGGCGCAGCGCCGGAAGATCGGAATACAGGGGCAAACCGCCGACCGGCTGAATCGCGTCGGCCGTGATCAACGCGTCTTCCCCGGTACAGAACAGAGAAACGGAGCCGGGAGAATGACCGGGAGTATAGATAACCCGCAGCCGAATTCCGTTCCCCAAATCAATCTCATCTCCGTCCTGCAGCAACCGGCTGACCCGGACTGCCTTGCCCGCCAGTTTGTCAAAGCCGTAGAGGGGCCGCTCCCGATACTGCGCGTCCAGGTTTTCGATCCAGCGTGCGGCGCGGGCATGGCACGCAAATTGGGGACGCCCCTGCTCCTGGAAAAAGCTATTGCCGCCGACGTGATCGGGATGCTCGTGGGTGTTTACAACCCAGGCAACCTCCGCAGGCGACCGCCCCAACGCCGCCAGCATTTCCACAAGTCCTTGCTCGCAGCCCGCCGGACCCGTGTCCACAATGCAGGTTTGCTTCCCCACGATCACATAGGCGTACACAAAGCGGTGCACCGATTTCTCGGCGCTGAGCGGCAGTACAAAAGGAAGGCGAACGGGATGAATGCAAGGGGTCATCTGTCAGAAGTTCATCGGTTGCTGGCGCGCTCCCGGTCCCGGCAAAAACCTGCCCCAGCCCGGTTTGCCGGCCGGCCTGCCGTTTTCAGCCACGAGCTGGCCGCGCACAAAAGTCTTGACCGGCAAGCCCTTGACACGCTGTCCTTGGTACGGGGTCCAGCCAACTTTGCAAACCATATCCTGGTTTTGCAGCACCTTTTCCGCCTGCATATCGACCAGCACAAAATCAGCGTCGGCTCCAAGTGACAGACTCCCCTTGCGCGGCCAGAGTCCGTACACCTGGGCAGGAATTTGGGAGCGCGCCGCCACCAGACGCTCCAGACTCACCTTGCCCTGGTTCACTCCGGTCAGCATCATGGGGAGAACTGTTTCCACGCCGGGAATGCCGTAGGAGCAATCCCAGATATTCTGCAGCCCCTTGGACTTGTCGGCTCGGGTCGCAGGAGCGTGGTCGGCCACGATCATATCAATCGCGCCGGCTTCAAGCCGCTGCCACATCTGTTCGGCAGAAGCACGATCGCGCGCCGGGGGGGTGAACTTGTGCCAGGGTCCCCAACGGTCAATCTCCTCCTCGGTGAGGTAGAAATACTGCGGGCAGCTTTCTGCCCAAAGTCGCGCGCCGGCAGCGCGCTCACGATTCAAGATATCCAGGACAGCGGGATGGCTTGCATGGGCGATGACAACGCGGCAGCCGGTCAAACGCGCCAGCAGCGCGGTTGTGGCGACGGCAAGTTGCTCCGCCTCCCGCGTCCGCCACTCAGGAACCACCCTGAAATCCTTGCGGCCCGCCGCCTTCAGCCGGACTTCGTTGGCGCGAGTAATAAACTCATCTTCCGCATGGATCAGGCAGAGGCCATCGAAGCCGGCAACCTCGCGAAAGGCTTCAAGCATGGTGTCGGGAAGAACCGCCGCGGCGCCGTGCAGGTTGCAAGTAAAGCCCTTGAACGCGGCAGCCCCGGCTCGCCACATCGGCTCCAGGTGATGAATATTGTCCGGCTGCAAGCCTCCAAACAGCGCAAAATCAATCAAGCCTCGATCCGCCAGGTAGGCGGCTTTTTCGCGAAGCGTATTCGCGTCCAGAACAAAGGGAAGGCTGCGATGGTGCTCGACGATCGTCGTGACTCCGCCGACGGCCGCGGCACTCGTGCCGGAGGCGAAATCCTCCTTCTCGGTCAGCCCGGGATCCATCATGTGGACGTGGGGGTCCACCCCGCCGGGCAGCAGGTATAACCCGGAGGCGTCAACCGCTTGCGCGCCCCGGCCTGCGCCCGAAGCAACCGCGCCGGCAATCCGCCCGCCGGCAACCAGCAGGTCACCGCGCGTTGTACCTCTGGGGGAAACCATCATCGCATCCCGGATGACCAGATCCACGCCCATTCAATCAATCTCCCGGGCGAGCCTGCGCAGCGTGGCCGCGATCTTCCCTGCTGGTGAACAAGTCCTTGCGGCTCCATAGAGGAGCTTTTCAAGCATGTCACGGTACATGGTACATGAAAATTGCAACCGGCCAACCCGTGCCGGCAAGACCGCGAAGCTATGTCCGTCCATGAAGATACAATGCCGCTTGTCCCATTACGTTCTGCTTCTAACGCCAAGCAACCCTTCCATCATTTGTTTTTCCGCTTGACAGGACTCCAAATGGAGCAAAAAATCAAAATACAAATCAAATAGCGGGAGGTTGCTATGAATCGGTCGAGTCGCAGATTGGGTGTGGTCCTCTTGTATGTACGTGCGCTCGCTTTGGTGTTTTGCCTGATCGGAACGCCCTCGCTGGGGCAGTCGAATCTTCCATCTCAGGTGCTGCACTACGCGGACATGATTTTATATAACGGAAAGGTTTTGGCTGCGGACGACAAGTTCAGCGTTGCCCAGGCCGTGGCCGTGCGTGATGGGAAAATTCTGGCACTGGGCGATACCGCGTTGATCCAGAGGATGGCGGGTCCCAACACGGTTCGGATCGACCTGCAGGGAGGCACCGTCACCCCGGGTTTTGTTGACTCGCACGCGGGGGGGAGCCAGGGCGGTCACGGGCCTTCCGGACCGACTTACATGAAGAATTATACTTCCACAAGGTGCGACGCGCTGGATGACTGCCTGCGAAAAATCAAAGAGCATGCAGACAAGATTCCCGCCGGAGAGTGGGTTTTCACAAACCTTTTCCGCACCGCCGCTGCCTATCAGGTAAATATACAGATGCTGGACCAGATCTCCGGAGATCACCCCCTGTTGGTGAATCTGGACAACACGACCGGATTTGTCAACAGCCACGCCTTTGCAACGCTCAAGGACTATATGTCCGACGAAGTGATCCAGTCGGGAATCTTCAGAGACAAGGACGGGAAGCCGACAGGTCGGATTGCCGGCGGCGCCTACGGCGTAATGACCTACGAGATCATTCCCTGGCCGGAAGGACAGCATCTGGAGGACATGATCCAGAAGGAAATCAAGCGCCGGAAATTTATTAACCGAATGGGGATCACGTCGCTGGGCGCCCGCCAGAGCGGACTGGCCATTCACATCCTGAGAGAGATTCAAAGACGCGGCCAGATGCCGATGCGGGTTCGCGTCAGCACCGAGTTTATGCGGCTGAACCCGCGCACCGAAGCCTACATGAAGCGTCTGGGCAATTTCATGGACGTCGGAGACGAGTGGTTTAAGTTTGGCGGCGCCACGGTCAGTTCCATTGACGGCGCCGGCGGCGCGGCCGCTTATCTGAGTCGTAAGCCGATGCGGCAAACAGAGTCCTGGTATGCCTTCGGGGCCTACGGGCAGAACAAGTGGAGGGAGATGGTACAGGAAGGCAAGGACTGGAAAAAGTACAGCGATTACGACAATGCTTTAATGGCAGGCAAGTACGGCTGGAATGTGAGCGATTTTCACATTCAGGGAGACGGGGGATTGGAGCTGGCGCTGGAGGTCTTTGACAAGATCAACCAGACCACTCCTGTCAAAGGCAAACGTTATGGCATGGTGCACGGACTGATGCGGCCTCCGGACCTTGCCAAGAGGCTGGCCGACTACGATGCCGTGCTTTCCATGTCTCCGGAATATCTCTTTCGGGGCAAGCGGGCCGTGGAAATGCTGGAAAGGCAGTACGGCGCCGACGCGGTAGCCGGCATGTCTCCGATTCGCGACTTGATCGATGCGGGCTTGAAACCGGTCATGGAGGTCACCAATACCGGAGTCTGGCGCTCGGGCAAAGCCGACCTGGAGGACAAGTATCTGGATGACCAGAATCTCTTCCTCGAATCCATGGAGCTGTTTACCACCCGGAAGAACAACGAAACCGGGAAGGTGTGGGGCCCCAATGAGAAGGCGACCCGACAAGAGGTTTTGAAAATGGCCACGGCCTGGGCGGCGCGTTTCTACGGCGACGAGAAGATCCTGGGGACCCTCGAGCCGGGCAAGCTGGCTGACCTGGTCGTCCTGGGTGGGGACTACATGACCGTTCCGGAGGAGAAGATTTCCGACCTGCCCATCCTGAAGGTGATCGTGGGAGGCAAAGTCACCTACGACAAGGATCGAGATGAGGCCGGGTTTCAGGAACAACTCAAGAAAGACGCAGGTTCGAGAAACCCGGCTTCCATGTACTAGGGTAA
>JACQGG010000102.1 GCA_016199665.1 Acidobacteriota bacterium
ACTTGACCGTGTTATAGCATATCCAGTTTACCCAGCGATAAATCGCTGGGCTAAATTCAACTGCCCCGCCGGGGCAGTCCCAACAACTGCGCCGCCGGGATAGTCCCAATGTAGAAACTCCAGTAGCCACCTTCAGGTGGCACAAGTGGCCGCGCAGGCGGCCACGTTACTGCCGCTTTGAGCGGCTCACAAAATCTAAAGCCCCCGGCTCTGCCGGGGGATATTTACTGTGGCTGAATTTCGACGCTGTTTACGCTGTTCCTTAGCCTTGCCAACGCCCTGTCGGCTCTCCATCCTAATATCCGGCTGCAGGGTCGGCAACGACACGTCTGCCGGGAGCAGGAGGCACCGAAAGAGGTTAAAACCACCGCTCTGTTTCATGTTTTCCTCATGCAGCTTCCAGTTGCTTGGCAAACCAGTCGGCAATGTACGTTCTGAGTTCAAAACGTCTTTCCCCATGACCGACACCCTCCAGCATTTCGCGTCTGGAATTGACCGCTTCCCGGTGGAGTCTCAGCGCCCCGCGCGGGTCCATGATTCGGTCATCTTTGTTATAGCCAATCAACAGGGGACACTCAATTTGCCCGGCTCTGCCTTCAAGCGTGAACTCCCCTGTTCTCCTTCGCGCGTCTGCCAGATCTGTTGCTCCCATAAGCCAGCGAAGCCGGTCTTGGATAGGCGGATAGTAGTCAAAAAGATCCTCGCGCAAACTGAATGCGCCACTCCAGACGGCCACCGCCTTGATGCGTTTTTCTGCCGTTGCACACCGGGGGGCGCTGTACCCGCCCATGCTGGAACCATGGAGGCCAATTCGGTTTGAGTCCACATCGGGGCGGGCGACCAGGTAATCGATGACCGCCTTGGCCACACGTTCCGAATCAGGAGGCGCGTACAGCTTCTGCAACCGGAGAGATCCGCCGTGCCCCGGAGCGTCCAGATCAATATACGCGATTCCCCGGCTGGTGTACTGGGGAGCGATGCCCGGATCCCCTCCCAATAATATTCCGTCTGCGCCGGCAAGGTTGTATACCACCGGGGAGCTCTGCCCGGCGGCGCTGCGTATCGGGTAATAAAGCGCCTGCAAGGTCTGGCCCTGGTAAGGGATTCCAACTCGTTCAAAAGGAGGCCGGACCAGCTTCCACGCCTTGTCAAACATTTCCTCCAGCTTGTTGTATGTTGGAAGCATGCGCGCATCGGTCTGCGGCAGATAGAGCACCGCCCTTCTGTAGAAATCCGCGGCCCGACGGTAAGACTCGTGGGCGGTCACCTTCCGGCCTTCACTCTCAAACTGCACCGCCAGTTCCTCGTTCTTCCCCGCAACCTGTTTCCACTCCGCATGCCAGCTCTCCAGATTGTAGGGCTTCACGCGGAGGGCGACCGCCCGCACATCCGGATCAGGATGCTCGGCAGGCTGAAACATCCGAATTTCCAACTGCCCTCCGCCCGGCAGTCCTGGAGCCGGATAAAGTTCTTTCTCCATGTCCTCTTGTTGCGGAATCTGCGCGCCGGCTTCCCCGGTCAGTCCCCGGCCGATGAAGAACGTACCCAATCCGGCTTTGATCGCTTCTCTTCTTCCAATTTTCGGAGACATTCTCCTCCTCCCGGGCAAGTCGTTTCTCGCTGCCTCGCGCAACCTACTGCCGGCCTGACGCCGCGGCGGGCGTTGCGCTGGTAATCGGATTGGTCAGTGTTCCGATTCCTTCGATGGCGCAGACCGCCAAGTCTCCGGCTTTCATGAACAGCGGCGGCGTTCGCCCCGAGCCGGTGCCGGCAGGGCTGCCGCTCGAAATCAGGTCGCCCGGCTGCAAGGTGAGGATGTTCGAGGCGTAATGCACCAGTTCATAGACGTTGTGAACCATCAGTTCGGTGTTGGCATCCTGCATGACCTTGCCGTTCAACGTGAACCGGATCTTCAGATTCTGAGGGTCGGCAATGAACTCTTTGGGCACGATAAACGGCCCAATCGGGGCATACGTGTCATGCGCCTTGCCCACCAGCCAGTCAGAGCCATGGCGACGGTCGCCGCGGCCGCCGCGATCGGAGACATCATTCTCCTGGGTATAGCCGAAGATGTAGTCTTTGGCGCGCTCAACCGGCACGTAGCTTGCGCGGCGTCCCATAACGACTGCCAGCTCGCATTCCCAGTCGAGCTTGTCGCGGCCGGGCGGCATCCGGATCGCCTCGCCGTCGGCGATCACCGCGGTGCGCGGCTTCAGGAAAAGATAGGGATTCTGGCGCCGGTCGCCCGACTTGCGTTCCCAGATGCCCGGCGCCGAAGTGGTATCCTCGCTGGCCGTCGTGGTGGACTGGGCCGCAGACACTAAACCCAGCCCGCCGGCTTCGCGCGCGTGCTCTTCATAATTGATCGCGGCGTTCAGCATGGTTTCGGGATACATAAGCGGCGGCAGGATCTTCGCGGCCTTCAACTCAAAAACGTAGGCCGGGAGCCGGCTCCCTGAAATGGAATCGGCCGTCTTGTTGACGATGGCATAGAGCCGCTGCTTAAGGTTGTCGTACCGGTCGATCAGTTCTTTCATCTCCCGGGGCATCGTCATTTTCGCCCAGGATGGATTCTCCTGCTCCAGAGAGGCGTTGGCCGCGGTCAGGTCGACGACCCTGGCGTCACGCAGCACCAGGCCGACCAGCGTCCGCCCCTGGTGGCTGAAAGTGCCCAGTTTGAACGGTTCACGCACCGCCTCAGAGGCGACCTGCGCCGGCAGGCGCACGCCTGCAAGCGAGACCATCAAGATCGATGCAATTGCCAGCGTTATCAGACGTGCCATGATGATTACCCCCGTTCCGGCGTCAGACCAATGACCTGCCTTCTGCAATTAGAGAACAACTCCACGCGGGATTGCACTGAAAAATCTCACCCAGTAAACAAGAAGGCGCCCCGGGCTGCGCCCCGTTTGCAAACGCAAGGCTGCAACCGGTCGGGGCTCACTTATAGAGGCTATCGATGTATCCGGACGAATCCAGTTCGCGCACAAAGCTGTCGTCATAGAAATCTTCAGGTTTGTGCCTTTGCATCTCGTGATAGTTGTAGATTTCCATTACTTTCTTGATTCCGTCGACCGCAGGATAGGGCTTGCGCGGAATCTGGGACACCTCCGTATAGAACAGCTCCTGCTTCTCCGGGTCGGTAATGTTGTACCATTTGGCCATCGAATTGAAGGCGACCGTCTTGTCACGCTTCATCAGCGCGATTGTTTCCACCAGCGATTTAATAAAGCGCCGGGCTGTTTCGCCGTTATCTTTCAGCCAGGTCCGGGTTGCATTCACTCCCGAGCCGGCGATGGGGATGTTCCAGGCGCCTAAGTCGACCAGGGACTGGAAGCCTGCAGTCATGGCCATCGTGTAGGCCAGTTCGTCGGCTACAAAGGCGTCCACCGCTCCATCGCGCAAGGTATTCACGGCCAGGGCGTTGGCCAGAAG
>JACQGG010000101.1 GCA_016199665.1 Acidobacteriota bacterium
AGGCGGAAAGCGGAAAGCGGAAGGCAGCGACTTGATAGCCGATTGAGCTTCTCCTTTACGCAACTGTGGCAAATGCTTGATGTAACTACTAGCCAAGGGCTTCGCCCTGGGGTGCGCCCTTAATATTCCGCCGAAGTCTAACCAAAGATATTTGAAATTTTTGAAGAGGCAAGTTGTAACGGATTGTAAAGTGTCTTTTTGCAGAGGCCGAAAGCTAACCGCTGAAAGCTGATGGCCATCTCGTCCGGAAAAATATTGAAGTATTTTTGTTTAACATTTTCGAGATAAGAATCTAACTCGGCGGTCTGAAGCCACAACGAGAACAAGATTCTCGTTAGAGTGGGCATAATGGTTTAACGATTGCCTTCTGTCTACCGCTTTCCGCCTTCCGCCTACCGCCTTCCGCCTTCTGCCTTCTGCCTTCCGCCTTCCGCCTACCGCTTTCCGCCTTCTGCCTTCCGCCTTCCACCTTCTGCTTTCTGCCTTCCGCTTTCTGCCTTCTGCATTGCGCCACAAGGCCTTCATCTTCGTGGCAGGAGGGACTGCCCGGCAAAGGATCTTATTTCCCTGGAGGGGGTTGTCTGATATCCTCTCATTGGATCGCATCCTTGAGCGTACATTTGCGTACATAAAATGCAGACTGCGGGAAGAAACGACCCTTGTCCCTGCGGCAGCGGGCGTAAGTTCCGAAAGTGTCATGGCGCCGAGTCCAAGAAGCGCAATGGGATTCCTGCGTGGATCTTTTTTGTCCTTGTTGCAGTTGTGGCGGGAACGCTGTTCTACCTGTTGAAGGATGGCTCGAAGAGTGGAGCCACGGGCGCCGGCGTGCCAGCGCCCTCCCTACCGCTTCCGGCGCTGCCATCCACTCCGTTAGCCTCAACCCCGGGTGCTCTGGCGGCTCCTCAGTCCAGGTTCGAGGATCTTCCCGGCATTTCCCTGGCCAGCTTGAATGCCTCCCAGAAGAAAAAATTCCTGGACCGAGTCAACTCGGAGAACTGTTCCTGCGGTTGCAAGGGAGATACCATCGCCAGGTGCGTGGTCCAGGACCCCCAGTGTCAGATCGCTCCCGCCATGGCCAACCGGGTTATGGCGGAGGTCCAGGCTGCCCCCTAGCCGGCTTTCCGGTGCAAAGTGACTTTGACCGCCGCCGCAGAGGTCCTAGCGCGGCGTAGCCGCAACCCTAGCGTGAACGGGGGCGGATCGTGTGGCATTTCTACCGGGGCGAGTCTGCTGCGAGCCCGCCGCATTTTGGCGGGCGGGTAGAGAGTGGCCCAGGGCGGAGCGCCAGCGGGGCCCTGGGAAGAGAGCGCAGCAACTAGAATTCAGAGCCCGCCGTTTCTTGGCGGGCGACAGACTGCTGGCGCAGGAGCGAAGACTTCCGCTGCCGCCCGCCAAAGAGCGGCGGGCTCCTGGCATCTATTTTCTGCTGTAGCAGAATATTGCAGCGGCACCGCGGGCGCTGGCCTCGGTGGCATCCCAGATCAGACCGTTTGCCGCCCTGCCGGCGGAGAGACGGACTGCCAAGGAATCCCTTTGCCTCATCGGGCGGTACAGGTAAAATGCCGGGGATTTACCGCACATAAAGATTCAAGCAAGAGGGCCGGTGCGTTCGAGGTTACGGAGGGAGATCCATGGCAAGTCAACTGTTTGCGAAGAAACCGCTCAATGTGCTGCTGGCAGAGATGGAAGGCCAGCACCGGCTGCGCCGGGTGCTGGGTCCTGTTACGCTGACCAGCCTGGGGGTGGGCGCAATTATCGGGACGGGCATCTTCGTATTGACCGGCGTGGCCGCCCACGACAAGACCGGGCCCGCGCTGATGCTCTCTTTCGTAGTTTCCGGCATCACCTGCATCTTTGCAGCTTTGTGCTATGCCGAGTTCGCTTCCATGGTTCCCGTGGCGGGTTCCGCTTACACCTATGCGTACGCGACTCTGGGAGAGTTGTTTGCCTGGATTATCGGCTGGGATCTGGTGCTGGAATACGCGGTCGGATCCGCGACGGTGGCACACGGCTGGTCGCACTACTTTCAGGACTTTATCAGTCTGCTTGGCCTCCGATTGCCTGAGGCGCTCACCAACGCCCCGTTTGATTTCGACCCTGCCACCGGGCTGCTGGCGGCCACAGGGAAAGCGATCGACCTGCCGGCCATTCTGATTGCCGCAGCGATCACCATCGTGCTGGTCATCGGAATCAAAGAAAGCGCCCGTTTCAATGCAGGCATGGTTATCGTTAAGCTTGCCGTGGTTTTCTTTGTAATTGTGGTGGGCGCGCTTTACGTGAATCCGCAGAACTGGCAGCCGTTTGCGCCTTATGGATTGACCGGCGTCAGTTTTTTTGGTCAAACACTGCTGGGACAGACGGGCAGGGCCGGCGAGCCGTTGGGAATGTTGGCGGGGGCGGCGGTCATTTTTTTCGCTTATATTGGATTTGATTCGGTATCGACTCATGCCGAGGAAGCCCGCAATCCCCGGCGGGATGTTCCCATAGGCATTATCACGTCGCTGCTTCTGTGCACGCTTTTGTACATCAGCGTGGCGGCGGTTCTGACGGGGATGGTTCCTTATGACAAAATCAACATTGATGCTCCGGTGTCGGATGCCTTCCGGCAGGTCGGCCTGCCGTGGGCCCAGTTTCTGATCTCGCTCGGCGCGCTGACCGGGATCACTTCCGTGTTGCTGGTGCTGATGCTGAGCCAGCCCCGGGTGCTGCTGGCGATGGCGCGGGACGGGCTTGTCCCGTCCGGTTTTTTCGGAGCGGTGCACGAGCGCTTTCGAACACCCTGGAAATCCACGATCCTGACCGGGGTGTTTGTAGGGCTGATGGCTGCCTTCATCCCGCTGCGAATTCTAGCCGAACTGGTCAACATTGGCACGCTGCTGGCGTTCCTGATTGTCTGCACGGCGGTGCTGATCATGCGACGCACCCATCCCGACGCAGAGCGGCCTTTCCGGGCCCCACTCGTTCCCCTAATTCCGATCCTCGGCATCCTGAGCTGCCTCCTCTTGATGTTTTCGCTTCCTGCAGAAAACTGGTGGCGTCTGATCATCTGGCTGCTGCTCGGTTTTGTGATTTACTTTGCCTACGGAAAGCGCCACAGCCACTTCGCACGCGAGACTGCGGCAAAGGCCGGGGCCAACCGGTAAATCACAGGTCACAGCGGAGGTCTCAGCCAGCCGGGCAGATCCGTAGAGACGGTCCCCGATCAATGGAGCCGTCCGGCTGACTATTTTTCAGCCGACATAGAAATTTCGATCAAAGCTTCGTCGGAGAGACCGCATTGCGGGCGACAGCAGAGGAGGGGACACTATGGGTTTGGATGAGTTACAGCAGAAAAAGCTAAACAATTGGATGAGCGCAAAGTCTGTCTGTGCCGGCTGCCCGGCTTGCGGTCTGAATCATTGGACCGGGGGTGATGTCATAGCCGGGACGGTATGGAGCGGGAGCGCAATGCAGATTGGCGGGCCCATGGTGCCGATGGTGCAGCTTATCTGCGACAATTGCGCCTACGTGATGCTTTTTGCGGCGGTTCCAATCGGTCTCGCTTCCTGACCCAGTAGGGCGGTCCGGCGCAAGTGGAAAAGGTGACGCTCTCTGAAACCTCGGTTGTGATTGGCTAAGCTAGAATGCCCTTCTGCTCAAACTCGCCAAGCAACTGCGTTTCATTGTCAAATCTCACTCCCGGTATGCCCAGGGAGCGCGCTGCGGAAATATTTTCTTCCATATCGTCGATAAGGAAACTTTCAGCCGGACCCGAGCCGGATCGGTCCACCGCTTCAAGAAAGATCGCGGAAGCGGGCTTCATCGCGCCGATCTGGAAGGAGAGAACGGCATCGTCAAACTCAGCCAGGACGGGAAACTTCTGCCGGATAAACCCAAAATGCATGGCGTTGGTGTTGGAAATGAGCACCAGGCGATAACGTTTTTTCAGCGAGCGAACGGTCACAGGGCTCACCGGCATTTCGTCCAGGAATATCCGGCACCAGACCTGTGTGAATTCCTCCAGCGACAGATTGGACAGCTCCAGGTACGAGCATGTCTCGGCGAAAAACTCTTCAGTGGACATCCGGCCGCACTCATAGTCGGGAATGCGACTCCACTGCTTAAGTCGCATCGCCATTTCTTCCGGTGAATGAGGGGATCTGGGCGCCAGTTGACGCAGGGCGATGCCGGGATCAAATCGGATCAGGACGTTGCCGATGTCAAAGAGCAATGCGCGGGTCATCGGGTCTCCTCCTCGATGACCACAACCTGGACTCTGCGTCGGGCGCCGGGAATCACATGCAGCGTGACGATGCCGTCCGGCCTTGTGGAGACCGGAATATCGAAATTCATCGGCGATCGTCGTCCCTTGAGGCTGAGCGCGCCGTTGGCCGGCCAGGGAGCATAGAATCGCAGATAGCCCTGGCGGGTCTGGCCGAGGAATTCCGTGGTTGCGTGCAGCAGGAAGTCGCCGCTGGGAAGGGGCATGTCCAGAGCAATGAACTGAGCGTCGCGCGGCGGAATGTACACGGATGGCAGCGACCACGCCCCATCGCGGGTTACCAGTTGCAGCGACCCTGTTTTCCGAGGCTCATCTGAAAAATTCACCATGCAAATCATCCGGCCCGGGCCGAGATTAGAATCCAAGAGCGTCACTCGCACCGAATCCATCGGCTGCAACAACAGCGTTCGCTCATGCCGCGAGGCGCGAATCAGGGTATCAAAATTCTCGTCGGCATCCGTGGGCGGGGCCGAGGCTGAATCCGCAAGTTTGGTTTGGCCGCCGGGCAGAGTGCGCTGCTCGCCGGGAGATTCAGAAAAGTTGAGCCCATACAGAATAAGCTGGCCGTAGCCGAGGCTTTGGCGCATGCCGACAATGGCGGTTGTATCTCCGTGGCGGCCTGGAATCTGCTGCGACGCCTCCAGGTTCTTAAAGACCGCCACCGGAGAATCTGCGGCATCGCCCCAGTTGAGGGGAGCGTCCCACTCCGGGTGGATCCCAAAGGCTGCGGGCGCGGGCCAGCTTCCGGTAAAAAGCAGAGTTCCCCCGGTTCGAATGTAATCGCGGAGCTTGGGGACCATCTCCTTCCGGAGCGGAGCGTCAGCCAGCATCTGCTGCGGAAGAACGAGGATCCTGTGCCGCGCCAGATTCGACATCGGCTCCCGCGCAACGTCGATCCAGGTGGTGCTGAAATTACGCCGGGCACAAAACTCCTGAAATCCGAGCGCGCCGTCAAGGAGGAGGCGAGACTGCCGTGCCGACAGAGAGTCGTAACCGTTTCCGAGGTATCCGAGGCCGAGTTCGGCATCCTTATGCGCCGATGCGATCCAAGGGCCGAGCTCCCTCAGAAACAA
>JACQGG010000100.1 GCA_016199665.1 Acidobacteriota bacterium
CGCAGTTGCTCAAGCGCAAACAGATGCTCGCCCGGAAGAGCCCGATCGACCACGGGGCGTCGTGGTGCTGGGTGGAGGGGCTGGTCAACATCGAAAGACTGACCAGTCTTTCACCTCCGGAGGTGCGGAAGCGGCGGGACCGGCAGAAGCAGGGCCTGTTTCCCACCTGGCTTGCCACCAACCACTTCTGCGGGGAAGGATTCTGGTTTTGGGTCATACCGCTGCATGGGAAGACAAGCCTGGGGGTGGTTTATGACAAGGCCACATTTCCCGCCGACCAGGTCTCCACGGCGGAAAAATTAATCGAGTGGGCGTGCCGCCAGTTCCCGTTGTTTGAACCCGATCTGCCCCGCCGGAGGATCCTCGACAGCGCGCGCTTCGTGGATTACGCCTATGACTGCCAGCAGACGATCAGCCCGGCCAAGTGGGCGATGAGCGGGATGTCGGGGCGATTCAGCGATCCGCTCTACAGCCCCGGCTCGGATTTGATCGCGTTCTACAACAGCATGATCGTGGACGCGATCCTTGAACGCGACCCGGACCGGCTGCGCAGGAAATGTGAGCTTTACGAGCCTCTGATGAACGTGCTTTACCAGGCTTATGTCCCCAGCTATGCCGTCAGCTACGATGTCCTGGGCGATCAGGAGGTTTTCACCTTGAAGTATGCGTGGGAGCTGGCCGTCTACTTCGGCTTTTACGCTTTTCCCTTCATCAACGATCTCTTCACCGATCCCCGCTTTATTCCCCACTTCTTCCGCAAGTTCGCGCTGCTCGGCCCCGTCAACCGGAACCTGCAGCAATTCCTGAGCGACTATTATCAATGGAAGAAGGAAAAGAGAGTCCGGCTGCGCCAGACGGCCAACGATTTCAAAGAGCTGACGCCTCTCAAGATGGCCGAAATGACCTACTACCAGGTCGCGTCCGGCCTGGACGAGGCGCAGTCCTTCATGGACGACCAGTTGAAGAGCCTCAGAGAATTCGCGCGCTTTATCGCCGCCTACGTTGCTTCGATGGTTCTGCAGGACCCCAGGGCGCTCTTGAACCGCTCCTTTGTCGAAAGCATCAAGCTTCGAGAGCTGCGCTTCGACCCGGAGCAATTGCAGGCCCGCTATGCCGCGCACGCCGCCTGCAGCGAGTCCTACCCCTGGACTCTGGACCCCTTCGCGATGGAGAAGTTCCGCGACGCATCCTGGGTGGAGGCCGCGGCTGGCATGACACGCCGGGCGTCGGAACAGACTCCATCAGAAACCATAACGCCCGGGGTGGGGTAACGGGGAGCGGGGCTCAGGTTAGTTAAATTAGCTACTTTCCGGTCCATCAACAATTACTTTCTTGAGCTCACCGCCGAGGCGCCGAGGGCACAGAGCTTGCTTAGCGCGGCATTGTTCTCCGCGTATCCTCTGCGACCTCTGCGTAGCAACTTGGTAACTTGTTGTTTTTTTGCAAAGTTTTTTTGCCGCGGAGGCGCCGAGGACGCGGAGGCGGCGCAGAGAAAAAACCTCCGCGCATTCTCTGCGATCTCTGCGTCTCCCCGTTGAGGGCGGATCCAGTGCCCCTCACAACAAGATCTTGGGTTGCGGCTACGGCGCGCGAAATCTCTGCGTTGAGCGCGGATCCACTGCCGTTCAGAACCAGGTGTGGGCCTGATTTTCGGGACCTCAATTTCTCTTGCCAGCCTCGTTTTCATGGAGTTTGGCAACACATGGCGCCGACAGCGGTCCCACCGACATCCGATACCCGACACCGGTCACCCAACCCTGTCCCCCGCCCTGTCCCCCCAACTCTTATTTCCCAACCAGCCCCTTGTCCTCGTCCACGACATAGAACTTATCTGCCGCCACATCTTTGAATTCCTGCTTCTTGCCGCTGGGCCAGTAGACCTCCAGGCGCTCGATCTTGGGCGCGCTTCCCAGGCCGAACACCAGCGGCAACTGGCTCTGGCTGCAGTAACTGGATCCGCTGTGGACCATCTGCTGCTGCATCCGGCCTCCCACAAGCGTCTTGACCAGCGTCCCGATCCCGTCGCGATTGCTGCGCGCGCCGCGGGTCTGAAGGCTGATCCAATGGCTGCCGCCGGCGCTCTGATTCTCGAAAAGATAAGCCGGCCCGTTGTTGGTGGTGACCAGCAGGTCCAGGTCGCCGTCGCGATCGAAGTCCCCGTAGGCGGCGCCGCGCGCCACCTTGGGCCGGGCAAACTCGGCGCCCGCCTGCAGGGCGACGTCGGTGAACTGCTTTCGGGTGCGATTCCAGAACAAGTGCGGCGGCTGCGCGTAGGTGACCCGCTTTTGAACTTTGTTGATGTCATTTTCCACGTGGCCGTTGGCGACATAAATGTCCTGCCAGCCGTCCAAGTCAAAATCAAAAAAGAACGCTCCAAAAGCCAGCGTCAGCAGGCTCGCCTGGCCCACGGTCGAGGTGGGGGCTTCATCGATAAACAGGCCATTCCCCTCGTTGTGGTAGAGCGCCAGCATCTCGTTGGAGAAGTTTCCGATGACCAGGCTGAAATTACCGCTCCCGTCGTAGTCGCCTGCGTCGACGCCCATGGCGCCGCGGGCAACCCCGTCTTCGCTGAACGCCACGCCTGCCGCAATTCCTTTTTCGGTGAAGGCGCCGTTTCCATTGTTCTGGTAGAGCTTATTGGGCTGTGTATCGTTGGCGACGAACAGATCCGGCCAGCCGTCCCGATTGAAGTCCAGGACACAAACTCCCAGACCCTTGCTGGCCGCGTCGTATAGACCCGCCTTTCGTGTCACGTCCGAGAACGTCCCGTTGCGCTCGTTGCGGTAGAGACGGCTGCTGACTCCCGGATAGGACTCCGGCGTGCAGTAGGACTTGTTGGTGCCGTCCAGGGTGCAGAAAATATCCTTCTCCCGGCTCCAGACCACGTAATTGGCCACATACAGATCGAGCCATCCATCCTTGTCGTAGTCAAACCAGGCGGCGCTGGTGCCAAAGTCGGAATTCCCGACTCCGCTCCGGTCGGTCACGTCCGTAAACGTCTCGTTCCCGTTGTTGCGGAAAAGCTTGCCGCCGTTGAGCGCTGACACATAGACGTCGGATTTCCCGTCGTTGTCAAAGTCACCCGCGGCGACCCCCATTCCATACAGCTCCACGGCAAGGCCTGCCGCCCGCGTCACGTCAACGAACCTCTTGCCGCCCGAGTTCTTGTAGAGCGTCATGTAACTGGGAGTCTTACCGCTTCCCGGCCAGTGGGTGCTGTTGACCAGTAGAATGTCCTGGTAGCCATCCCCGTTAAAGTCAAAAAAGGCGCCGCCGCTCCCCATGGTCTCGGGCAGGTATTTCTTCCCCGCCGCGCCCGAGTTGTGCACAAATTGAATCCCCGCGGCGCGGGTCACATCCACGAAACGAAACGACGGCCCGGACTTCTGCGCCAAGCCGGCGCCGGGCAGCCGCGGCAAGCAGACCATGGCGCCGCCCAGGCACAAAAAGACAATGAGGGTCCTTCCTAACCGCATTCTAAAACTCCCTTTATTTTTGACTGTGAGCAAGCGTTCTCAGTAACCTGAGCTTCCCGCACCTTGCAGAAGCGACACGCGCGGCCGGGCGGCTTTCGCCGCATCGGCGCGTCGGGACTGGCTGTCCGCCGTCGCCTGCACCGCCTGCTTATAGGAACCAGAAGCGGGCGATTTCTTGTCGATGTACTCCAGCGCATTGTCGTGGACATGGATCGATTGCCGCTCATTGTTGTCGTGCTCGTTCAGGCGCCGGTAATTTCCAGTGATGAACTGAGAGGCCTCATCCGCCTTGAAGCGCTGATAGAGCTTCTGCTCGCGCAGGGCGTTGGCCTCATCTCCCAGCCCCTGGTAGCACAGCATCAGGTTATAGTGCGCCTGCAAATCTTCCATGTCGATCGCCAGCGTCTGTTTGAACTCCTCGATCGCCTTTCGAAAATCCCTCTTCAGGAACAAGATTCTGCCGGCCTGGTTGCGCACCACACGATCCCGCGGAAACAGAGCCAGCGCCTTTCTAAAGTGGTCCAGAGCTTGATCATACTTGCCCTGCGCCTTGAGCGTCAGGCCATAAAAGAAATGGGCCTTGGGAAGCTCAGGGGCCAACTGCAGCGCCTTGGCCAAATACTCCTGGGCTCCTTCCGGATTCCCTTCCTGCACACGCACCCGCGCCACGTTGACCCAGCCGTCGGCGTACTGAGGCTCGATCTGTGTGACCTGCTGGAACACCCACTCTGCGCCCTTGAGGTCTCCTTGAAGCAGCAGGCCGATTCCGAAGTCATTCCAGCGTTCGCGGTCCTGCATCCGCGCCTCCGACTCCCGATCCAACTTTTCCACAACCAGAACGCTCCGGGTATCCTGCGCCATCATCACAATGGGAAGATCGGGGATTTCCTTGAGCTTGCCGCTCACCTTGGAGGTGTCTCCGGCAAAAATCCAGCGCCCGTCGTCGTGGGCGGCAGTCAGCGAAAAGTTCGGCTGGTTCGGATCCCGCACCCCGGCGTAAGCCCACTGGGTGTTCCACCACGCAAACTTCCGGTAGTTGACCTTGGCCGTGAGGCGGATCTTCCCGCGCGCGTTCTTGGGAACTTTCATGCGGAAGTGAACCGTGTCGGCGGCCCCCGGCGGAATCAGCCGGACATAGAGAACCGAACGGGTGGACCAGGCGTTCCGCTTGTTGATCAGATTTCCGTGCTCATCCAGTTGAAGCGATTTATAGAAGTGCGCCCCCGGCTCCACCGGACCCTTGCGCCCGCTTCCCGGCTCATCCTGCGTTAAGCCGCTCCAGTAAAAAACGTTGCCCTTTTCATCCTCCCCCTTCAGTTCCGTCCAGACGTCAAACGCATCGACCGTGCCGCCGGGAAAGAAATGGCCCACGTTCCGCGTTCGCACAACCACGTGGACCGTCAGGGCCTCACCGGCACGCACCGGGGTCCCTTCAGCGGCCAGAGGAGCTACCAGCTTGGCTGGATCCGTGAGAGAGCCCGTGGAAGCCACTGACACCATCGCCTCTTCCCCTACGGCAAAAGTACTCGACAGGGGCGCTTCCTCGGCGGAACGGCGCCGGGCCGGCGTCTCGGCCCGCTGGACCTGTCCTCCCTCATGGGTAATCCCGAAAATGTCAACCGTGACCTGCTTGGCGGTTAGGAAGTCTTGCACCGCCTTCAACTGCTCGGCATCCTGGTTGGCGGTCGGCAAAGCGGTGTTGGCTCCGGGAAAACGATGCGAGTGGATCTTGCCTCCTATATTTCCCGCGTCCTGGGAGTCGACCTCCGGCATGTGGCACCCGACGCACTTCTTGGACTCTTTGGGATAGTAAAAGGAGCGGGCGCCCTGACCGGATACCCCGCTGGCCTGCCAGTTGTCGTAATCATTAAAACCCCGAAACCAACGGTAGTTGTTGACTGGAATGTCCAGGTGCACCTTGTGGCAGGACGAGCAGAACTCCGCCGTATTGCCGCGCACAAACGGTTTCAGAAATGTCTTGCGATGGGGCTTGGGGTTGACGCGCACCACAAAATCGTGCAGCCCCTTGATGAAAGGATTCTTGCTGACCGCCAGATCGTGAAGCGGCGGGTACTCGATAACAAAACCGCCGTTGCCCATCGTGTCATTCACCTGCACGATGCTGTGGCAGGAGGTGCAGGCCAGTCCCGCCTGCGCCTCCGGAGTATCGATCTGTTCCTTGATGGGCTTTTCAAATCTTCCGTTGAAGAAGACCGCATGATCGTGGCAGCCGGCGCACCACTTGGAAGGCGACGTGCCCACTACGTCCTGCATGTACTCTATGGATTTCCGATACCACTGGTTGTTGAAGGATGAAAAATGATGCGCCGAAGAGTTCCACTGCTGAAAGATGTCGGGATGGCAGCCCGACCCGGCGCAGGAATCCGAATGCATAAAGAAGTTGGCCGGAATGATCTTGCCCACGGTCGTGTTGGAACTGGAAGGGAAAAAAGGACCGCCCTTTCCCGCTTCCTCCTCCATGGACAAAGGAGTGCGCAATTCATTGGTGATGGTTTCGGCAGGATTCGGAAAAAAGTACTGATAGCTTCCTGCGGCCGCCGGCAAGAGCGCCGCCAGCACAACCAAGGCCGGCGCGGGGCGATGGGACAGCCGGGTCATCACTACGGTCGGTTCGCAAAACTCATCGTTGCCCCGCAACGCGGACCGCCGTCGCAACAATACCGACGCCAGCCAGATTACCGCGCCCGCAGCCGACAACCCGATGTGAACGTTCACCCAAACCATGTTGGCCCGAACCGCACCCGCAAACGTGAGCCAGACACCCAGGGCGCCGCCTGCAAGGAAAAGCAAACAGGCGATCCTTCGTGCGACGCTGGAACAGAGCTTGCGCCATAGCAACAGGCAAACCCCCACCATCAGCCATCCCACTCCGACGTGAATCAGGATGTTGATCACATACAGAATTGTGGGATCGGAGAACGAGAACAGATAGCTGCTGTTCAGCAGGAAGAGCGCCAGCAGCCACACCGCGCCTTTCGTCAGCGTAAGGTCTGCAAATCTCATCACCCTAAAGCCCCCCCCAGTGGAATAAGCTCTTAATGTTAACACGGCGCAAACGACATCGTGCTCGCGATCGTGCTCGGGCCGTCCCGAAATAAGAGCAGGATCCCAGTCATGGCAAGCTCCGCGACCTCTCCGCGACCTCTGCGTCTCTGCGTTGAACAAAGGGTGACGCGCAACGCAGAGACGCAGAGACCGCAGAGTCTTCGCAGAGGCAACCCGGAGACACCACCCCCGCACTGCTCAAGCAACTCAAGATCCAACTTTCACAAAGCGTGGGATATCAGTTGTAAAGTGGCCTAAATTATTGAAATAGCATGTACCCCGGGGACTCCGAATTCCAACCAGAGACAAGCTTCTCGCCCATAAAACATATGAGAAACGCCGGGCAAACGCCGGTTGCAGTTGTTCTAAGAAATTGACACAACGCCCTTTTTGGAAATAACATTCAGTCCAGTCGTTAAATCTTAGATTCTATGAATTCCTCTCGCCGATTCCGACAATGGCTTCATGGGCCAGGGGTCGGGTTGCTGATCCTACTTTTTACAGCGCTACTGGTTGTCAATGCCGTGGCCGTGTGGGGAATCATCGCCTCGGGGCGGGAGGCCAAAGTCACGGCTCTTCAGGATTTTCGCCTTGAGGCAATGGCGCATGCCCGGTCTTTAGAGGCAGTCCTGGCCTCCCGCCGCGGTGATTTCATCTTCCTTTCCCAGTCACCGCCGCTGGCCGGCGCTGCCGCCGTTCTTGCAAGCAAAGATCCCATGGCCCGGCGGTGGGGTCGCCTGGATGTGCAGGGAACTCTGCTGCTTTTTCTGGGAGCGCATCCCGAGGTCGAGTCCATCATCGTTCGCGATGCGGCGCGCCAGCCGGTTGTCGCGGTGGGGCGTAGAGACGGAGCCCCGGTGCTGCTGCCGGTTCAGGGTCTGGCCGTTTCCCGGGATCGTTCCCAATTCTTTTCGGGCTTCTGGCCTCTGGGATCATCCAATCAAAACAGCGGAGCTCTTGAGACAGTGCTGAGTATCCCGAACCTCCTGAAAGTGGCGGCTCCCGAAATTGCGTCCAACTATTCGGTGCAGCAGGGCGCTGTGACCGATTCGGCGTCCTCTTCCGACTCAGACCTGATGTCGGTGTCCACTTCCGTGCACGACGCGGCGTGGAATCCACCGGTAGCCTGGAGCCTGGTTCGCCATGAAAACGAAAGCCGGCTGATCCAATCCGTCTCTCTGCTGGCCGGCCGCTACCGAACCACGGTCCTGCTCAATCTCGTCGTCATGTCTCTGACACTGGTCGTGGTCGTTGTGGCAATGGGTCAGGTGAGAAGGCGCGTCGCGCTGGAAGCCGAACGCCAGCATCAGGCGCTGCTGCGGGAGCTGGAAAAAAAGCTCATGGAGAGCGAGCGTCTGGCCGGCGTCGGTCGGCTCGCCGCCGGGATCGCTCACGAGATCAACAATCCGTTGGAGGGAATGTCCAATTACCTCACGCTGCTTGAAGACGACCTCACCGGCGGCGCCACGGCGGATTCTCTGCACACTTTGCGCAAGGTCAGGCAAGGACTGGACCGCGCCGCCGGAATTATCCGCCAGGTTCTAGCCTATTCGGATCCCGGAACTGCGCCGCAGGCTCCACTCAACTTGAATGCAGTGCTGGAGGAGACAGTTGAGTTTGTTCGATCCAACCCGACCTTCCGGCATGTGACCGTGTCGCTGCAGACGCCCGATCACCAGTTGCGCGTGCTGGGGAACCGCGTAACGCTGGCGCAGTTGTTCCTGAATCTCCTGGTCAATGCCTGCCAGCAACAGCCCGAAAACGGCCAGGTTGAGGTCACAAGCCGGAGTGAGGGGGCATGGGCCGTGGTCGGGGTTGCCGACCGCGGACCGGGGATTGCGGCGCATGCGCTTCCCCATATCTTCGAGCCCTTCTATTCCACGCGCGGTTCCACCGGCCTGGGGCTTTCCGTCTGTCACGGCATCGTTTCACAGCACCGCGGGGTCATTACCGCGGAGAACCGCCTCGAAGGGGGAGCGGCCTTCAGAGTGAAGCTGCCGCTGACGACGGCCTGGGTGGTGCTGCAGGATCTGACAGCGTTGTCCGAGCGGGTATGAAAACCAAAGGAAGCGTGCTGGTGGTCGATGACGAGCCCTATGTCCGTGATTCGCTGGTTTCCATCCTGCGCCGGCACCACTACCAAGTGCGGACCGCGGACGGCCCCGCGGCGGCGCTCCGGGCCGGCATTCTCGAAGGGATCGACGCCGTGGTCACGGATCTCCGGATGCCCGGAGAGGATGGGCTGGCGCTGCTGCGCAAGCTCTCTGAAAGCGAGCCGGGGGTCCCGGTCATCGTACTCACCGGCTACGGGACCGTCCCTTCAGCGGTCGAATGCATGAAGGCGGGGGCCTGCGACTATCTTCTCAAACCGGTTGCTCCTGAAGCCTTGTTGCTGATCCTGGAGCGGGCGCTCAGCCAGAGCACCATGCGCCGGGAACTGGAATATCTGCGCTCCGGCCGGGGCAGTCAGCCCGCTCGCCGGAGTCCGCTGGGAGTCAGCCCGGGGTGGAAGCACATCATCGAAATGGTCGAGGCGACCGCCCCTTCCGACACGAGTGTGCTCCTGCTGGGGGAATCCGGAACGGGCAAGGAGGAGGTCGCGCAGTTGCTGCACCAAAAGAGCGCCCGGTCGCGGGGACCGTTTGTTCGAGTCAACTGCGCCGCCGTCCCGCTGGATCTGTTTGAGAGCGAGTTCTTCGGGCACCGCCGCGGAGCTTTCACCGGCGCGGTTGCGGATCGTGACGGCCGGTTTCGCGTCGCCCACGGCGGAACTATTTTCATGGACGAGATCAACTCCATGCCGGAGTCGGCGCAGGTGAAAGTGCTGCGTGTGCTCCAGGACGGCGTCTTCGAACGCGTGGGGGAGAGCCACTCCACGGCCGTGGACGTGCGTCTGATTGCCGCCAGCAATGCCGACCTGGAACGGGAAGTCGAAGAAGGGCGCTTCCGCCGGGACCTGTTCTACCGCATCAACGTGATGACCCTCTACCTGCCCCCTCTGCGGGAGCGTCTGGAAGATATCCCGGTGCTTTCCGCAGCATTCCTGGAGGAATTTACCGCCCGTTTCAGAAAGCCGGTTCGTTCCATCGCTCCCGAAGCGATGGGCATGCTGCAGTCGTATTCCTGGCCCGGCAACATCCGGGAACTGCGCAACGTCATCGAACGCGGCGTGCTGCTGGAAAAAGGGGAACAACTGCTGCCGTCCAGCCTCCCCTTCAGCCTCCGCCAGCAGAAGACGGCGGAACTCGCACGTGACTTGAATCTGCGCAACGTTCTGGCGGAGGAAGAACGGCGAACTTTGATGGAAGCTCTGCGCCGGAGCAACGGCGTGCGGCGTGAAGCCGCCGGACTGCTGGGTATTGACGAGCGCAACCTGAGCTATTTCCTGAGAAAGCACCGGCTGGGGAGGGAAAAGCAACTGTGAGCTTCATCTCCATGCCTTGCACTCGGCCGCATCGACGCTTGACAGGAGCGCCAATGCGAGCCGGTATCCCAGATAAATACTTTCCGGGTTCAGTATCTCCGGTTGGTCCCTGGCGCTGTGGAGAACGCTTCGGTAGTCATCGGTCAGACCGTGAAGGGTGATCGCTGGAATATTCCGTTCCCGGAAAGAAGTGGAGTCTGCATCGGCTCCGGGAATGGTCCCCTTTGCAAACGGGACCTTCATGCGATCGGCATGGCCGGCAGCCAGCTCCAGCAGGGATTTGCTGGAAATGTTTTCTGCGACCTGTGGCGCTCCCATCCCCAGGCTGTCGATATTGATCATGGCGCAGTAATGGTCAACCTGAGTCTGGGCGATCCCCTGAACCATGGCCCTGGATCCGAGCAGTCCCTCTTCCTCATTCCCAAAAGCGACAAAAAGGATTGTCTTGTTCAACGCGGCATTCCGGAGAGTCTTGTAAAGATGGGCCAGCGCGACGATGCCGCTCCAGTTGTCCACGGCTCCGCAGCCGCTGGGAACCTTGTCATAGTGGGCGCCGATGACAATGATCTCTTCCGAACTTCCCCGCTTGCGAACGGTTAGATTCTCCGCTTTGTCGAATCGCTCTACCGAGATCTCCGCGGCCGATGCGCCCCTCCGTCCAAAAAGGGTTTTGACCGCTTCGAGCCGCTCCGGGTTGTTGCAGGGCACGGCTGCGGAATCGGCGGAGATCTCGTCACGGCTTGACAAGGTATAACCGTCGTTTTCCGCGGCCACGCAGGGGGCAGTCGCTGCCGCCGGCACGCAGAGCAGCCCCCATAAATACAGGCTTCCGATCGGGCGGCGGGTCAGTCTCAGAAGGGCAGAAGAGCGCATCGTCACCAAATCATCACCGGATTGAAATTTCCAAAAATCCGGAGCAGAGCACAAGATTCACAAGATTCTTGACAGTCAAGAAGGGGCTATGATTGACTCTATTCTGACATAATTCTCATCGCGTAGCCAGTAGATAAGCCCCGGTCCGGGGACAACGGGGGATGTAAAGAATCGCGGGGCATCCGATGCCGGGATGGATTCGGAGACGTGCCTAAGGGTATTCATCGGTTCGAAGGTTGCGATATTCTCTTGCCTGGCTCGACGGGCCAGGCCCCCAAGTCCCCTCCGTTTCACACGTCTATTCTGCCGGAGACGCATTGCCATCTTCAAAAAACTTTCTTAGGAGGCTCCTATGAGTCACATATTTCCCAAGGCTGGACTTATTCTGCTTTTTCTGTTTGCTTTTGCGCCGGGGCCGGTAAACTTTGCTCTCCTGGCGCAAGCCGATCTGCCGCCTGAGATCGTAGCTTACGCAGACATGGTTTTGTACAACGGGAAGGTGCTGACCGTCGACGAGAAATTCACGGTGGCTCAGGCCGTCGCGATTCGGGACGGGAAAATCCTGGTCGCGGGGGACACCAGTCGAATCCTGAAGATGGCGGGCCCGAAGACGGTTCGAATCGACTTGCAAGGAGGGACCGCCACGCCCGGTTTCATCGAGTCGCACGGGACAGGCGCGCAGGGCAATCACGGGCCGGGGGGACCCAGCTACATGAAGACCTACACCTCCCTGCGATGCGAGGCGCTGGATGATTGCTTGCGCGGCATCAAGGCATGGGCGGAAAAGATCCCCGCCGGGGAGTGGGTTTTTGTCAACCTTTTCCGCACCGCCGCCGCTTACCAGGTGACCCTGCCGCTTCTGGACCAGATCGTCCCCAATAATCCGTTGCTGGTGAACATGGACAACACCACCGGGTTTGTGAACAGCAAGGCTTTTGCGACCCTGAAAGATTATATGTCGGACGAATACATCCAGTCGGGGATCTACCGGGACAAGGACGGAAAGCCCACCGGGCGGATCGCGGGCGCCGTATACGGTGTATTGACCTACGAGATCATTCCCTGGCCGGAAGGGGCACATCTGGAGGAAATGATCCAAAAGCAGATCGTACAGATGAGGTTCCTGAACCGGATGGGCCTCACTTCCTGGGGGACTCGCCACGGCGGGTTGCCGATTACCATCTTGCGGGAAATTGTCAGCCGGGGCCAGAGTCCGCTGCGGATTCGCGCCACCAGCGAACTGGCCCGGCTGAACCCTCGCACCGAAGCGTATCTGAAGCGAACCGGAAACATGATGGAGCTTGGGGACGAATGGTTCAAGATCGCCAGTATGACAATCAGCTCCATTGACAGCAATGCGACCAACGCCGGTATCCTGACCCGCCAGCCGATGCGCCAGATGGAATCCTGGTATGCTTTCGGGCCCAAGGGTCAGAACAAATTTACCGATATGGTGGCGCCAGGATATGACTGGAGGAAATACAGCGATTACGGCAATGCATTTGTGGCGGCAAAATACGGCTGGAATGTCACTGATTTGCACATCAAAGGGGACGGAGGGGTCGAACTGATGCTGGAAGCCTTTGACAAGATCAACGAAACGATCCCGATCAAAGGCAAGCGCTACGGTATGGCCCATGGAACGATGCGGCCTCCGGATCTTGCCAAGAGGCTGGCGGTTTACGACGCCCAGCTTTCCGAGAATCCCTACTACCTGTTTCGTGGCAAGGAGTACTCGGGATACCTGGAGAAGCAGTACGGCGCCGACGCAGTGGCCGGGATGCTGCCCATACGCGGTTTGATCGATGTCGGTCTGAAGCCGGTCATGGAGGTGACCCGGGCGTCAGGATGGAGCGAGAGGAGCCCCAACAATTTCTACCTGGAGGCGCTGGAGCAATTCATAACCCGCAAAAACAACGATACAGGGCGGGTTTGGGGACCGAATGAGAAGATTACCCGGGTCGAGGTGTTGCGAATGGCGACGGCATGGGGAACTCGTTTTTCCGGAGACGAGAAGATTCTGGGGACTCTGGAACCGGGAAAGCTCGCCGACCTGGTGGTCTTGGGTGGAGACTATATGGCAGTACCCGAGGAGCAGATTTCAGAGCTCCCCATCCTGAAAGTCATCGTGGGCGGCAAGGTTACTTACGACAAGGATCGGGACGAGCCCTATTTTCAAGATGCTCTGAGCAAGATGCCGCCCAGAAGAAGCCAGGAGGGCAACTGAACCCTGCCGGTTTGGAAGCCCTTTGGAACCGGAGGGGCTTCTGAAGGCCGTGGGCGCGCAAAACTTTTGGCACTCCAATGCGCCCGCAAATTTCATCCGGGTCAATCGCGAGGTCCTCGCGGGACGGGCGTTGTGGCAGCTCTATCGCCGCCTGCAGCGAGCTCTTCCACCCTTCTGAAGAACTCGAACTCGTCGAAGGCGCCCCCCTTCGCCAGCGGGAGCGTGGCTGCGGCAATCAGCACGGCAGGATGCATCGCCACGTCATTGCCGCCGCAGACTGCCTTCTGCCACTTCCTCATTTCTTCCAGCCGCGTCAAGCGGAGAAGGGCAAGATAGCGCAGCATCACGGACTGAAACTTTTCAAAATCCGGCGCGAACTGATCGAGAATGGCAAGCGCCGCCCGGTTGAAGCGGGTGTCATCGAGCGCGATCCCTTTCACTTCCCCGTTGGTATCTTCAACCAGGAATTCACGCCCGATCGGGCTGTGCACCGGCATCCTGCCGCTAAAGGCGGCGGACCCGACCTGCAGCGCAAAGGCAAATTCTCGTGGATCAAGCGGTCTGACCTTTTCGGGTTGCATATCGGCGGACGCCGTTTCAGCCCTTCGCCGAAAGTGGCTGCCGGCTGGCAAAGTCTGGTACGCCCGGCAGGAGTCGAACCTGCGACCTACGGCTTCGAAGGCCGGCGCTCTATCCGGCTGAGCTACGGGCGCACATTGTCAGGTCAAGAGTTTACGGCATGGCCTGTCCTGATTCGCCATTCCATTTCGCCAACGCGGTCTGCATGGGTGGGGTGAGCGACGGGGTTCGAACCCGCGACCCCCAGGGCCACAACCTGGTGCTCTGCCGGCTGAGCTACGCTCACCACAAAATCCCGCGATCGGGAAGACTTGCCGGTGCCTCTGTACAGTCCTACTTTAAATGCAAAAAGTGTGCCTGGCAAGCCGGCCGTGAGAGCGCCGAGGGCGCCGACGCGGGTCTGTTGCGCCGGGCCGACCGCTGACGGCTGACAACTCTCAGGCCTTGAGCGCCTGGCCGGCCCGCTCGACGTCTTCGGCCTTTACCCAGATAAACGAACCAAAACGCCCGCCCACCGCGACCGCATCGATGGCATGAATGTTCACACCCTTCTCCGCGAGCGCCTTCAGCGTGGCGATCAGAGCCCCCGTCCGGTCTGCGCCCGTGACGAAGAATCCGGTTCCCTCCTGGGCAAGCAGCCCGGCGCTCCAGGCTTTTCGGAGCTTGTCGGGATTTCTGGCAATGACAAACAACGTCGCCTTTCCGCCGTGGGTCCCGAACCCCCACAGCCCCGCCAAACTGATATTCTTGGCTTTCAGGCTCTGCAGGATCTTCAACAGGACGCCCGGCTTGTCGTCAAGATCCGCCATGAAATAAGAAACCCGTTCAACCTTGGCCATAAGCACCTCCGATTATTTGCTCCCGGATCTCACCTCGCAAGCCCCATCAGCAAACGTTACCGTATTTATGAATCGACAGCCTTGGCGCTCGTTACTTCGTAGAACTCAAGCGTTTTTGTTTTTCCCCTGATGTGGGCCTCGGGCATGTGACGGCACTCAAATTCATCTTTGACTAGATGGTAGGTAGTTTCAGTGATGAGAATCGTGGTCCCAAATTCCTTGTTCAAGGATTGGACTCGAGAGCAGGTGTTCACGCCGTCGCCGATGGCCGTGTACTGGAGCCGTTTGCTTGTTCCGATGTTCCCCAGGATGACCTCGTCGGTGTGGATTCCGATCCCGATGGAAATCGGCGGCTTTCCCGCGATGCTCCGTTCTCCGTTGATCTTGCTGAGACGCGCCTTCATGCGCAGACCGGCGCGCACCGCCTGCCTTGCGTGGTCGGGAGTGTCGCCAAAGGCGCCAAAGACCGCCATCATCCCGTCGCCAATGAACTTGTCCAGCAGCCCCCCCTGTTCAAAGACCGCCTCGACCATTTCTGAAAAATAGTCGTTCAGAAAACTCACCACCTGGTTGGGCGTCATCTCCTCGGACATGGCGGTGAAACTGCGGATGTCGGAAAACAGAATTGTCACAACCCGGCTCTCCCCGCCCAGATTGACCTCCCCTTTGAGGACCTTCTCAGAGACCTGGGTGGCCACGTACTGTCCGAAGACCTGCTTGACCCTTTCGCGCTCCTCCAGACCGGCAACCATCTGGTTGAAAGAGCCGGCCAATCGCCCCATTTCATCTTGTCCCGTCGCAGCCGCCCGGAGAGTCAAATCTCCCTGCCCGACTCCTTCCGTCAGGCGCACCAGTTCCAGGACAGGCTGCTTGATGGACCGACCCAGTGGCAGCGCAATCAGGGCGGAGCCCGCCGCTGCAAGCAGGATAACAAGAAGAAACTTGTACCGAAGCATGCGCAGCGCCTGTTCCACTTCGCTCGCGGAGATCTCGGAGAGAAGCGCCAGCGGTTTTGGATTCACGGTAGCCGGGCTCTTGATGGGACGGTAAAACATGATCTTCTCCTGCCCCGCCTTGTTGGCCGCTTGCAGGGTTCCGCTGCGACCCTGCAGCGCCAACTGCACGGCCGGATAGCTGGAGATGTCGTCATTGACGCGCGCCGCTTCGGGATGAGCCAGAATGTGTCCGTCGCTGCCGACGATGACCGCGTAACCGCTGAGGTTGAAGCGCGCGCTGCGCGTCAGTTCCACCAATCTGCCCTGAATGTCATATCGGGAGGTGAGCGCGCCGTCCACATCCCCTGCCGCGGACCGGATGGGAACGCTCAAGTTCAAGACATACTTATTGAAGGTGGTGGAAAGGTAGGGATCCGTGGCAAAGGCCTTGCCTTCCAGGCTGAATGCGACCCCCACGCGGCTGATCGGCTCCAGAACACCGGTCACGCTTCTCTCCGCCACAATGCGGGCCTGACTGTCGGTCAGACGCAGTTGCAGAAATCGTGGGTCGATTTTTTCCACCTCGCGCATTTCCTCCTCGATCTGTGCCCTGTTCCGGCTTCCGATGGCCGGGGCCAGATCTTGGGCCAGGTCGCTCATCAGCGCCAGTGCGCCGGCGACGTCCCGCTCCGCCTGCTGCTCTACGATTCTGCCGACATTCTCAAGGTCGGCAACGATCTGCTGATGGAGAATCTGACGCGCTTCCTCATAGCCCCAGACCCCCACCAGCAAAGCTGCGATCACACCGGCGCAAACCAAGCCAGTCACCAGCGTGGCAAGAAAGCCGTTCTGAATCCTGGAAAACCAGCGACGCCGAACGGCCGCGAACAACACGGCAAGGCAGACGATCGCGACCAGGACTGCGAGCACCATCATGGGAGTGGCTATTACCGGCATCAGCTTGTTGTCCTCCGCTTGGTGAATTTGGGGTCTGTCCCCAAATTCACCAAATTCATTTATTCAGCGCACCGCCTGCCGCAGTTCGTCGACGTGCACCTTCTTTATTAACACACCCGGCGTCAGAGGATCGTCCGTGTAGCTGACGGCGGGCATGCCGAACCGGTCTCGGGCCGGCCGCAGGTTGTCTCGCAACTCTTGCACATGCACCGCCTTGATGGCAACATCCGCCGCAATGGAGTCAGTCCAGGCCGCTGTGCCGAGACCCGCGCAGGCTCTCGAGGCATCGACCGTCTGCCGCAGTTCTCCGATGTGTACGGCCCGCACCGGAGTTGTTCCCGCCGTCAGGGGTTCATCCGCAAAAGCAGCGGGAGAGCTCGCGGCTTCGTTCGAATAGGGAGAGTCGCCGGCGGCGTTAAACGCCCTGGCGCGATAGGTGTAGAC
>JACQGG010000103.1 GCA_016199665.1 Acidobacteriota bacterium
AGCTTCTTCAGGATGAGGTGACTGACCGAAGGGTGCGCCGCCTCGATGTGATCCGCTTCCAGGTTATAGACCCACTGCCACTGTCCCGTGATGAAAATTTCCTCAAAAGGATCCTCTTGCGGCCGTACTGTGATGCGGGGTTTTCGGGCGGGGGGCTCCACTCGAAGAATGGGACGGACACCCTGCATGGCCCAGCGGAAGAGGGCTTCTCCATTGAGCCCCTCAGGAAGCGTGACTTTCGCCTCCGGCTTGGCAGGTTCCCGCCGCGACATCTTTGGCAGGGCTTTCAAGTCCTGCAGCTTGCTGATCCTGGCGATCTCTTTCGGCACCCCTTAACCTTAGTCCCTCTGGAAGAGAAGTGCAACCGGGTCGCGGCTCCGGCGACTTCGGTCCGATGGGAAGATCTTTAGTCGAGGACCTCGCGAAAGCGTGTCTCACAGCTTTGACGCTCGCGCAAGGCTGAATGGAGGTAAGAATCTAAGTTTCCTGCTCATGCCAAGCCGAGCGCTTTGCCCCCCTGGTAAACAATCAGGGAGCAAACGTAGGCGAGCAAGGACATATACGCGAACAGGAAGAGAGGCCATCGCCAACCGTTCGTTTCCCTCTTGACCACCGCAAGTGTCGAGATGCATTGGCAGGCCAGCGCAAAGAACACCATCAGAGAGACGGCCGTCAGGGGCGTCATTTGCATGCGTACGGTTTCCACCAGCGTCAGGCCGGTGTCGCCGGCCTGAACATGGTAAATCGTGGAGAGGCTGCTGACGATGACCTCGCGGGCCGCAAACGAAGTGATCAGCCCGATGCCGATGCGCCAGTCAAAGCCGAGGGGACGAATCACCGGCTCGATCACGCGCCCAATGCTTCCCGCCGCGCTGGAATGAATGTCTCCCGTGTTGGGGAAGCTGGCCAGCACCCAGAGCAGCAGCGAGATTCCCAGGATGACGGTTCCCGCCCGGCGAATGAAGAACCGGCAGCGATTCCAAATTGTGTTGAAGACGGTGCGTGCGCTGGGAAGGCGGAAAGGGGGGAGCTCCAGGATGAAAGGGGTGGCCTGCGACTTCAAAACTGAGGATTTCAACAGGGAGGCGACCATCACCGCAATTCCAAAACCCAGACCGTACAGTCCAAGCAGCGCCAGCGTCGGCAGGGAAATGAGATTTCCCACGACCCTTGTCTGCGGGATGAAAGCCGCGATCAGCAGGGTGTAGACGGGAAGCCGGGCGCTGCAGGTCATCAAGGGAGCGATCATCATTGTGGCCAGGCGATCATTCTTATTTTCAATGGTGCGGCACGCCATCACTCCCGGGATCGCGCATGCGTAGGAACTCAACAGCGGAAGAAAGCTTTTTCCCTGTAACCCGATCTTTTTCATCACGCGATCCATCAGGAACGCGGCCCGCGCCATGTAGCCAGAATCCTCCAGCAGAGCGATGAATAGAAACAGGATGAAAATCTGTGGCAGAAAGGCAAGCACCGATCCGACGCCGGCCAGAACTCCATCCGCCAGGAGGCTGCGCAACAGCGGGACCTCCACATGCGCTTTCACCCATCCCGACAGCCAGAGGAAGAGAACCTGAATACCGTCCATCAGCGGTCGCGCCCAACTGAAGATCGATTGAAAGACGACGATTACAATCGCCAGGAACAATGCCGTTCCCAACACCGGATGGGTGACAATGCGATCCAGGGTGTCCTGCAGCCCCGGTTTGCGCAAGCGCTCCGTCTGAGACGCGGCGACGATTTGTCGCGCCCGATGATAGCGGTCTCGCACCTCAGGCGGGTCGGGCCGGCCTGAGGGGATGCCAACACAAATTGGCATGTGATCGAGGGCTGCCTGGCGCGCAAGGAAGTCACGGATGCGGCTGACCCCCAGCCCCCTGTTTCCGACCGTCGAAACGACCGGAACCCCCAATTGGGCGGCGAGCTGCTGCTGGTCGATGGCCCCGCCCCGCTCCTTCATCTCGTCGGCCATGTTCAGGACCAGCAGCATGGGCAGGCCCAGTTCCCGAATCTGCAGCGCCAGATACAGATTTCGCTCCAGTGTGGTGCTGTCAACAACGCAAACAACGCCCTGCAGGCGCGGCGTGTCCGGGCGCAGACCGCAGAGAATCTCGCAGGCGATTTTTTCTTCGGGAGAACGGGGATGAATGCTGTAGGTTCCCGGAAGGTCGATAACGGTGAATTGGGTTCCGTTGACGCGGACGGTGCCCGCAACCTTCTCGACTGTAACTCCCGGATAGTTGGCGACTTTCTGATGCAGCCCGGTGAGCTGATTAAAAATGGTCGTTTTACCGGAGTTCGGATTTCCGGTAATTGCGAAGACTTTATCCAAACTGCCTGAGCCGGATTCCACTGGCTTCCGAGCGACGGATGGAAATTCTGGAGTTGAGCACGTCGACTTCAAGGGGGTCCCGCAATGGTGCAAAGCGGACCAGTGTGACTTCGTGACCTTCAAGAAATCCCATTTCCATCAACCGGATCTGCGTGTCTGTCGGCAGATCGAAGCCCACGATGACGCCCGTTTCTCCCTCCGTGAGTCTGTCCAATGTCTTCGTCACGAGGGCAATTATGCCAAAACTGAAAATGATTGTCAATATCAATTATTATTGGAAGTGTTTTGCGAAAAGTGAAGGCGCCAGAGTCACGGGCAAGACCTCAGCAGACCGGCGCGGGAGGGGTCAGTCTACCGCAGTTCTTCCATGATCTCGTTCAAAGCCTCTTTGGGTGGCCTGACTTTCTCCAGAGGAAGCGTTGCCAGCGGCTCGTCCACGACGTTGAGAAGAGAAGTGAAGTCAGCGGATGTCGGGTCAATATAGATCAAGCCGGTGAGGAGTTCGCCGCTTTCGCGAGTCTCCTCCAGCAAGCGCATAGCTCCCTGGCGGCTCATCGGATCGTAATCGCGATGCAGCTTCTTGAGGCGGAGGTGAGATCCGTCGTGCAGCCTGACATCCTGGGTCGTTCCTTCATCATAATCCACAGTAACCTGCTCGAAGTACGGGACAAATCCGATTTCGTGCAGCAATTCTTCATGCTCCTTGGCGTAATCGTAGCTCTTGGTGGAATCCGGGTGGTTGTTGAACGTCACGCAGGGGCTGACGACATCGATCAACGATGTCCCGCGGTGAACGAAAGCCCCTTTCAGCAGCGCCACCAGTTGTTTGGGATCGCCGGCGAAGGAGCGGGCCACGTAGGAACACCCTAATTCGATGGCCAGTTGGCAGCAGTCAATGGCGGGGAGGGGATTGGAAACGCCGGCCTTGGACTTTGACCCTCTGTCTGCCGTGGCGGAGAATTGTCCCTTGGTGAGGCCGTATACGCCGTTGTTCTCAATCACGTAGACCAGTGGGACATTGCGCCGAATCAGGTGGACAAACTGTCCAATGCCGATGGATGCGGTATCCCCATCGCCGGTCACGCCGATGTTCAGCAGCGTTCGGTTTGCCAGCGCCACGCCGGTGGCCACCGACGGCATGCGCCCGTGAACTGAGTTGAAACCGTGGGAGCGGTTGAGAAAATAATTCGGCGTCTTGCTGGAGCACCCAATGCCGCTCACCTTGGTAACGCGGTGCGGCTCAATGCCCAGATCATAAAACGCCCGAATGATCTGGCTGGTAATGGCATCATGTCCACAGCCGTTGCAAAGCGTGGACTCCGCGCCCTTGTAGTCGGCCAGGGTTAATCCTATCCGGTTGGTTTTTGGTTTGTCCTTTTCCAAAGTTGGCATATTACCTGCCCTTCTCCTGCTGCAAAAGCTGGTCGGTGACCGAGCGGGCGTCGATGGGAAGACCGTCATAATGAAGAATGCTGTGGATCTTGCCGGTATCCCCCCCGACTTCCAGCTTGATCAGTGAAGCCATCTGGCCATCACGATTCTGCTCCACAACGTAAATCCTTTCATGTTCCTTTACAAAACTCCTGAGCTGCTCGTTGAAAGGCAGCGCGCGAAGCCTCAGATAATCGGTCTCGATGTTCCGCTCGACGCTCAACTGGTGCCTGCTTTCTTCAACGGCCCAATGGCTGCTGCCGTAGGAAATAAGCCCGATTCCACTTGCCCTGCCGTTGGAGCTGACCACGGGGGCCGGGACCCACTTACGGGCCGTTTCGTATTTCCTTGCCAGCCGGTCCATCAGATTCCTGTAATCCTGCGGGCGCTCCGAGTACTGCCCCCTCTCATTATGACCGCTGCCCCGGGTGAAGTAAGCGGCAAGTCCTCCGGGTGTGCCGGGGAGCGTACGGTAAGGAATAGCGTCGCCATCAACGTCCCGGTAACGCTCGAATTTCCCTAATTTTGCCAGTTGCTCCGCAGTCAGCACTTTGCCGCGGTCGATTGGTTTTTCCGGATAAGGGAAAGGATCCGCCATCCAGTTGTTCATTCCCAGGTCCAGGTCACTGCAGACAAACACCGGAGTCTGAAATCTTTCGGCAAGGTCAAAAGCATCGATCGCCATCTGGTAGCACTCTTCCACCGAGGAGGGCAGTAACAGGATGTGCTTGGTATCGCCGTGCGAAAGAAACGCGATCGAAAGAATGTCACCCTGGGAAGTCCGAGTCGGCAGTCCAGTGCTCGGCCCCACTCGCTGGATGTCAAAAACAACCGCTGGAATTTCCGTAAAATACCCCAGGCCGGAAAATTCGGCCATCAACGAAATTCCCGGTCCTGACGTCGATGTCATCGCGCGGGCCCCGGCCCATCCTGCGCCGATGACCATGCCCAGCGCCGCCAATTCGTCTTCCGCCTGAACCACCGCATACGTTGCCTTTCCGGTTTCCTTATCGGAGCGGTATCGATGCAGATAGTCGATCATCGTCTCGCACAAGGAGCTGGACGGAGTGATCGGATACCAACAGACGACTGTGACGCCGCCAAATACACAACCGATGGCGGCCGCGGAGTTGCCGTCGATGATAATCTTGCCGGCCGTCCTGTTCATCCGCTCCAGTCTGAAACGATCCCGTTTCTGCAAATTTTTTTCCGCGTAAGCCCATCCCGCTTCTACTGCGCTGATGTTCAGTTCGGCCGCCTTCACTTTAGTCTTGAACTGCTTAAGGACCGCCTTTCTCACTTCTTCAATTTCAACCGACAGAAGCCGCCCTACTACGCCCACGTAGACCATATTGGCCAGCAGCCTCTTGAGCTTGGCTTCCTTGGTGACCTCTCCGGCCAGTTTGGCGAAGGGAACCGGATAGAAGATTAGATCGTTGCGAATCTGATCCAGCTTCAGACTTTCTTCGTAGACAACCGCTGCGTCGGGGGCCAGCGACAACACATCCTCACGCGCTGTCTCAGGATTCATGGCCACCAGAAAGTCAATCTCCTTCTTACGGGCGATCCATCCATGCTTGCAGGCCCGAATGGTAAACCAGGTCGGCAGTCCTGCAATGTTCGACGGGAACAGGTTCTTGCCGCTGACGGGGATGCCCATCTGGAATATGGAACGCATCAGGACCGTGTTGCTGCTCTGGCTGCCGGAACCGTTGACAGTCGCAACCTGAATACTGAAGTCATTGACCTGGCTCTCCGGATTCCTGTCTGCAATCTCTTCAGCGTACGCAGTTTCTATAGTTGACGCCAACTTAAAGCCCCCTTTCTCTTTCTTCAAGCCATGATACAAATCTATCTTAAGGCACAGCCGGGAGGGACTCAAGCGCATGGCTCCTGGCGGATTGGCGGTTTTGGGTCCGGGAATCGTGCTCCAGAGGCAGGGAAGTCCGGAAGTCACCGCATAACTGGGCGCCAATGGTGTTGAATCCGCCGATTGCCATAAGCTAACCTTAATCCTTGATTCGATATTTTTAAGGAGCGGAGAGGCTCCCCCTGTACATGGGGCAAGACGATCCCGTCCATATTCCGGTAGCAGATGTGCTGGACCTTCACACGTTTGCGCCTTCAGATGTTGTGTCCGTCGTGGAAGAGTACCTCCTTGAAGCACGCAAGAAGTTTCGTTCAGTGCGCCTGGTCCACGGGAGGGGAACCGGATACCAGCGGGAACGGGTCCGCTGGCTGTTGGCAAGGTTGGATTTTGTGGCGCACTTTGGCGATGCCCCCGAGCAGGCCGGCGGCTGGGGAGCCACTCTGGTTTGGTTCCGCGATGTCGAGCAAGCCGATTCAAGGGCGGCGGAAGGCGGAAGGCGGAAGGCGGAA
>JACQGG010000106.1 GCA_016199665.1 Acidobacteriota bacterium
CCACGTTGCTTTTGGTCCCGTCGCTGAAAGTTGCCTGGATGGTGAACACGAGGGTTCCGTGCGCGGCACTGCCGGCGACTCCTGGAGCCTTGAAAGTCACCGATCGGCCGCCCGTGACGGTCACCGCCCCGCTGGCAGGGTCAACGGCGACGCCGCCGCCAGGGCTGGGGACAGTTGCTTTTGCCGTCAGCGCGATAGTGGTCGGCTGCAGGATTGAATAGGAGACAGAGTCTAGACTTCCCGTCAGCGTGAATAGGCTGTTCGACAGAACCGTTTCCAGAGAGGCCTGCACCGAAAGTGTCTGTCCCGGCCCGGGCCCGGGACCGGCTCCCGAGCTCACAATCGTCGCCAGCCCGGAGACATCTACCGTATCGATAATCTGCGGAATGCCGCCTCCTCCCTTCGCGTCCGGGTCGAAGTACACAAATCTGGCTCCGATGGAGCCGGAATCCACGGCGATCAGTACCGTCATCGCAAACGCGCCCGGCGGTCCTTCGTTTCCTGCAGGATTCCCGCCCGACACAAACGGAATAGGCAATTCAGAAGGGTTCAGTCTTTGTGTGCCCTCAGTGATGAGGGCATCCGCGTCAACCAACTGATAGGGGAGGAGTCCGGGGACGCTTCCGTAACCTAGTGTTACTCGATCGTCCATGACAATGATACTGTCTCCCTTCTGGAATTCCGTCTTGCTGCCACGCTCAACCCATCGGTTGCCCGCTTTGGGGTAGTAATACCCTCCCAGCACGACACTCCGAGCCAGGCCGAGCGGCATTGCAAGCAACATCGACAGGAAAAACAAAAAACTCGCTGTGCGTTTAGCACCCATGCGACCTCCGTGATTCAGAGCAATGCCTCAAATTGGGAACCTACACACTTAAATAAAATCTCTCTGCGATGCTTTCGATGTTCGGTTAGACCCAGTTTCCCAGTGTTCAGGCAAACGTCAGTGCCCGTATAATCGAAAGGTCCAGAAGAGACGGCAACTTACGCTCGGTGGAGAATTTGTATTGAAGAGCTGCCGAAGTACGCTGAAAGTGGTGCACTTGACCATCACATCGGGTGTCGTCTTATTACCCCCCCTGCCGGCGGGTTAGGCCGGGATATAGACGCCACCGCGTCATCTATAATAGCTGAAGTCTCTCGCTTTCTCAAGGCCTTTTTGGACGTTTTCGCAAAATTTCCATTCTTCTTCATTTCTTCCCCTCCGCGGCCGTTATGCTGACAGGGATTGCCAATCGGCGGAGCAGCTTTGAGTTTCGACATCTCAGAGTCTATAATTGCCGTTTGATGAGTCCGAGCAAACCTCAGGTTTCCAGGCTGGAAGGCCTCCGCAGCCTTTATGATGCTCCTTACTTTCACGGTACAAACAGCGGTTACCCGAAGGAGGGCTACGGGGCACACCCGCCTGACTGGAAGTCGTGGCTGAAGCGTCTGGATACGCAGCTCTGCCAGGGCGATCGCTGGCTGGACCTGGGCTGCGCGTACGGTTTTCTGGTGGAAAAGGCCCGCGGGCAGGGGTACCGGGCTATGGGATGCGACATCAGCCGGTACGCTCTCGTTCAGAGCCCTGGCCTCCGGGGATTTCTAACAGAGGCTGATGCTCTGGCGCTCCCCTTCCGCTCCGAATCTCTCGACTTGGTGACCGCTTTTGACGTTCTGGAGCACCTGGAAAGCCCTCGCCAGACAATTCGCGAAATGCATCGCTGCCTGGCGCCGGCTGGCCTGGCAATTATTACAACCCCGGATCCCTGCAGGTTTTCTCGCGTGGAGCCGACGCATGTTTACGAGCGGCCTCCGGGTCACTGGATTTCGCTCTTTCAGGAGAACGGTTTTTTCTGCAATTTCGGCTTCGAAGGAGCCGATTTCAATCTTGTATTGGCCGCCTCAAAATCCGAACAGAGAGTCGAGGACGTCCATCAAGCCCTTTTCGAAAAGAATCCCGTTCAAACAGGGAAAGACGCCGCCCTGGCTCTCACGGTCCGGGTTCGTGAAGGCTTTCATGCCTGCCCTGAGGGCTGGATATTGGGAGAACTGAATGAGCTGTACCTTTGGAATCCGCACCATTCTCCCATCGCAGTCTCACTGAAGTTTTCTGCCCGCACCACCGGGCACAGCGGGGCCTTGCTGGTCATTGCGGATGGCCGAGTTGTGGCACGGCACGAATTTCTATCCGACACTGCCGAGTTGACCTGCAGTCAAGACCCGATCTTTTTCAGTTGCGGGGGACATGCATTGCAACTGCAGCCCGGCGACGGCAGAGATGCTGGACAAATCACCGTACGCGGGATCGAACTACAGGAACAGGGCATTGATTCGGAGGCATTGACCCGCCAGCTTCCGTTTGACTTGTTTGAGCGATACCACACGGCGGCGCTACTGTGGCAGGGGCTCCATCGAAAGCCTGAGACCGTGCTGGATTTCGGAGGGTATATTGGCGACCGCGGGGGGCACTGGGCCGATGCTTTTGATTTCGGCCTTCCGGCGGTCTTTACCGATATTCGACCCGCCGACTCTTACCGGTATCTCCCTCCGGCGGCGCTTCAAGACCACCAGTTCGACATGGTGCTGGCCCTGGATGTTCTGGAGCACGTGCCGCCCCAGGAGCGCCGATCTTTCCTGGAACGGCTCAGCCTGCTTAGCCGCCGGTACTTGCTGGTTGCCGGGCCGTTCTGCTCCGGGGCGGTCGAATCGGCAGAGCGGCATGTGCGGGAGGCGTTGCAGGACGCCGGCGTGGATACCCACCGATTTCTGTCAGAGCACAGCCGGAATGGTCTCCCCTCCCGCGAGGACTTGCTCCAATGGATCGCTGAGAAGGGATACTTCTTTTTCGAAGTTGAAGGGATGTCGACCTTCATGTGGGAGGTCCTTCAGAAGACATCACTGATCCTTGCCCACTACCAGCAGTATCACACTCTGGAACAACTCAACCGAAGCATCAATCGGGAGCCGCTGTGGAAAGGCGACGGCCCTCCGTATCGCCGCTTCTTTCTCATTGCAAAGCAGGCGACGCGGGACGGCCTTATTCCCGCTTTGCCAAGGGATCCCGAACCGGCTGCATTGCTTTCATTTTTGCTGAATCAACCTGAAATGATCTCTCCGATCGCGGTCCGGCGGCATCAGGACACGTTGTTCCTGCTCAATGAGACACAAAAGCACGTGCAGCTCTTGCAAAATCAGGTCCGTCTCCTGGAGCAGCACGATCAGTCACTGGCGCGACGCGCTCAGACCCTGGAGCAATTGCTTCAGGCCGAGCGTCAGAAACCACTCGCAAGGATTGCGTGGCAGCGGCTCCGTAACCGATGGGATCGAAAGCGTGAGTAGCATTTCCGTCATAATTGTCAACTTCAATGGCGCCAGCGATCTCCCCGTTTGCCTGGTCTCTTTGCGCCGGCAGACCCAAAAGCCGGCTCAGATATTGCTGGTAGACAACAACTCCAACGATGACAGCCGGGAGATTGTCCGGCAGTATCCCGAGGTCACTTTAATCGAAAACCCGGTTAACGCCGGGTTTTCCAGGGCGGTCAATCGGGCAGCGGCCTCAGCCACCGGAGAAATTCTTGCCCTTCTGAATACCGATGTGGAGGCGGCGCCGGCCTTCGTGGAAGAAGGCGCGCGTGCTATGCAGGATCCCGCGGTTGCGGCGGCTGCTTCCAAGATCCTCTTTTTCGACCGGCGCCGCGTCATTAACGGAGTGGGCGGAGGTATGAATTATCTCGGATACGCGTGGGATCGTGGACTGAACGAAGTGGACCACGGACAGTACGACCACTCACAGGAAGTGTTTTTTGCCAGTGGAGGCGCCTGCTTCCTCAGGCGTGACTTGTTTGCCGCGATGGGCGGCTTCGATCCTCGCTTCTTCATGTATCACGAGGATGTGGACTTTTGCTGGCGCGCGCGCCTGCGCGGCTATCGCGTCGTGACCTGCCCCCAGGCGGTCGTGTATCACAAGTATGGAGCCTCCACACGCCGCGAGTTGGGTTGGGACCGGCGCGAAATCCTGGGTGAGCGCCACAACCTGCGCTCCTTGATCAAGAATTATGAACTGGTCAACGCGCTGCGGGGCTGGCGTGACATTGCCCTGCTGCGGCTTCCACCCAGGCGAAAATGGCAGCAGTGCATCAACTTCATCGTCAACGTCGTATGGCTGCCCGATACGTTAGGCCAGCGCCGCCGGATCCAGAGGGCGCGGCGCGTTCCGGACAGGGCGCTGCGGCCGATTATTCTCCAGTCTAGGGCGGTTCCGGTACAAGGATCGACCCCGGAAGACGAACATCTTGTGCCCCAGCAAACAGCATGAGTACTCTTTCTGTGCTGATACCAAATTTCAACGGGCGTCTACATCTTCAAGCGTGTCTTCTCTCGCTGCAGGAACAAACTCGTCAACCCCACGAAATTTTGGTGTTTGACAACGGCTCCTCAGATCATTCGGCGGATTTCATCCGAGAGCGCTTCCCGTCGGTACAGGTTATTGCGTCGTCCACCAATCTCGGATTCGCGGGCGCGATGAACCGGGCGGCAGAAGCGGCCGGCGGCGCATGGCTTGCGCTGCTCAACAACGACATGCGGGCGGCTCCGGATTGGATTGAGTCCGCCATGGCCGAAGCCGGCCGGCACGGTTGCATTGCCAGCCGCATCTTGAACTGGTCGGGGAACAAGATTGATTTCGATGGGGCGTCTCTGCAGTATCTGGGATTTGCCGAACAGTTGGCGACCGGCGAGAGCGCCGATCGTCCCGCCTCTCCCGGCCCCATTCTTTTCCCTTGCGGTGGGGCGATGTTCGTCCGGCGCGACCTGTTCCTGGAAGCGGGTGGATTCGATGAAGACTACTTCGCCGTCTATGAGGATGTCGATCTGGGATGGCGGCTATGGCTGCTGGGGCATGACGTGTTGCTGAATCCGGGCTCGGTGGCCTACCACAGAGGACACGCCACCCTGGACACCCGTCGCGAAGAAAAAAAGCGCTATCTGATGCATCGCAACGCGATGTTCACCATCATTAAGAACTACGGGCAGGACGCCTTTCAGAAGGTCCTGCCCGTCGCGTTCTTCCAGGCGCTGAGGCGCACGGTTCGATTTGCCGGAATCGACAAGACGGCCTTTTATTTTTGGGAGGATGCACAAATCCCGGAGGACCCCGCCTCACTTTGGATGTGGAAGGACGCCGTCAACCACCTCGTGGCGCTGGACGACGTCATAGAGAACTGGCTTGCGCTCATGCAGAAGCGTCGGCAGGTCCAGGCACGGCGAAAGCGTGCCGATAGTGAGATTGTCCCGCTCTTTCACGAGCCTTTCCGCCGGATCTTCAAAGACGCCAGTTATGAAGAAAGCGAGGCCCAGTGGATCAGGCATCTGGGGATTGATGACCTTTTTGCCGGAGAGGTTCCGTTCGCGTTCACAGATGCTTTTGAGAGCGAACGAGCGCGCGAGGTCCGGGAGCTGCGCCGCGAATTGTCCGTTTTGAAAAGCCAGCTCCAGGAAGCGGGCAGCCCAGCGCGCCGGGGCCGAGGGACCATGGAGAAGCTTGCCCGCCGGCTGAAGCGATTGGGAACACGATGAAATGGTCCGTGGTGATTCCGACTTACAATCGGGTATCGATACTTGCCAGATGCCTCCAGGCCCTCGAGCGGCAGACATTCAGCGATCCGTTTGAAGTCATCGTTGTGGACGACGGCTCAGTCGACACAACGCCGCACCTGCTGGCTTCATGGTCCAGCCGGCGATACACCCTTCGGTGCTTGCGGCAGGAAAACAAAAAACCGGCGGCCGCCCGAAACCTGGGGATCCGGCATGTGGTGGGAGAACGGGTGCTGTTCCTGGGAGACGACATCATTGCCTCGCCGCAACTGCTTTTCGAGCACGACCGCGCCCACACTGCCCAGGGCGGCGGTGCCGCCGTTCTGGGTTACACGGTCTGGTCATCGGAACTGCAAGTGACGCGCTTCATGAAGTACCTGGGAGAGCAGGGCTGGCAGTTTGGCTACGCCTTAATCCGGGACCCGGGCGATTTGTCGTTCAACTTTTTCTACACATCCAACGTTTCCCTCCCTGTGTCCCTGCTGGCGCGGGTTGGAGGGTTTGACGAATTCTTTGGCGCTGCCGGATGGGAAGACACCGAATATGGATACCGATTGAAGAGAGTCGGAGGCCGAATCGTATTTCACCAGGAAGCCCGAGCGGAACATCTTCACTTCACGACGTTTCGGTCCTTCTGCGCGCGCCAGTATCGCGTGGGACAGTTTGCTCCCTATTTCTACGAAAAGCATCCGGAACTGCGCGTGTCTCTCGGCGCCAATGCCCCGAGGCCTTCTTCGTGGAAGCGCATCACTTTGAACGCCCTGACGCATCTTTGCGGTCTGGAAGAACGCTTTCCGCGGCTTGACCTGTCCCGCTATTATCCCGAGCTGATGAATTACCACTATCTGCGCGGGCTCCAGGCCGCGGCTCGCCAACTCCCTCAATGAGGATCGCGGTCCTGGTTCCCAACTGGAACGGAGAATCTCTGCTGCCTGTCTGCATTGGGGCGCTGCAGGCACAGACGGTGACGCCTGACGAGATCATCCTGATAGATAACAACTCGGCCGATCAGTCGGTTTCCGTGGCGAAACGCTGCTGTCCGGGCATCCGGATAATACGGCTGAACCGGAACTTCGGGTTTGGCTACGCGGTCAATCGCGGCATTGAGGCCTCCCAGGGGGATCTGATTCTGCTGCTGAACAACGACACGCGCGCAATGCCCGACTGTCTCGAGGCGCTTCGAGGTTTTTTTGCCGATAATCCTCAAGCGCTTTTTTGCGCCTGCAAAATGCTCAACTACTTTAATCCTTCCCTCATAGATGGGGCCGGCGATTGCCTGACGCGATCCGGAGTCCCGTACAAGATCGGATCCGCCCGGCCGGACGGCGCCGTTTACTCGGTGGCACGGAAGGTCTTTGGCGCCAGCGGCGGCGGCGCCGCGTTCCGCAGAAGGTTTTTCGACCGGGTCGGCCTGTTTGATGAGAGGTTTTTCATGTACCTGGAGGACGTTGACCTCAGCCTGCGCGCTCAGCTGCAAGGCGTCGAATGCCATTATGTCCCGGCGGCGGTGATCCATCATATGGAAGCGCAATCGGATCCTGACCGCGCGGGGCAAGGCGGAAATCCGCAGACGCCGTCCCGCACCTACTGGATAACCCGGAATCGGGTTCTGTTGCTGGCAAAGAATTATCCAGCCCGGCTGCTAGCCTGGTACTCGCTGCGCATCGTTGGAGCCTTTTGGAAAAGCTTTGTCTTTCATCTGCTGCGAACCGGGTATGCCGTACCGTATCTCCGAGGCCTGTGGCGGGGCTTGCGCGACATCTCTCTTATTAGGCAGGATCGAAAGTCCATCCAGACCTCTATGGCCATCTCGATCCGGGATCTGAAGCGCCTGCTGGAACAATGCTGACCCGCCCGTTAGCCGCGATTATCGTAAACCGCAACGGCGGCGACATGGTAATACGTTGTCTTGAATCGCTGCTTCAGGGATCCTTGGTTCCACGCCGGATTGTTCTCGTGGACAGTCACTCTACGGATGGCTCTGACCGGGCTGTGGAGCGGCTGTTTCCCGACGTTTCCTTGTTGCGGCTGGAGCGCAATATGGGGTATGCCGCCGCCTTGAACCGCGGGATTGACCAGGCCTGTTCGCAGGGTGATGAGCTGCTGCTGCTGCTGAACAATGACGTGATCTTTGCTCCCGACGCGGTGGAGGTCCTGGCGAGTCACTGGCATCAACGCGCCGGTCTTCTCGGTCCCAAGGTATTCCGTCTGGGTGAGAAAAGCCGCCTGGACGCCGCCTGGGGGAGGATGCTTTTCCATCATGTCGTTTGCCGGATGGTCGGAGAGAACCAGTCGGACTCGGCGAGGTTCTCGCGAATCAGGCCGGTGGACGCTCTGTTGGGATGCGCGCTCCTCACTTCCTGCGCCGTTATGCGGGAAGTTGGACCCCTGGATCCCGACTATTTCATCTACATGGAAGAGATCGATTTTGCATACCGGATACGCCAACTGGGGCGGGAGATACTTTTTGTTCCCGACGCGCAGGCGTGGCACGCTGGCGGGCACGCGACCAGCGAGAGCGCGCGCAAAGCAGTGAAGCTGTTTTATGTCCGCCGCAACACGGTTTTGTTTCTGCGCAAGCACGGTAATTTCCTCCATTGGTCCGGGTTCCTGCTGTTTTCACTCGCCAGTCTCTTATTTTTCCTGGTTACCTTTCGCTGGAACGATCTCCGCCTCCGAATCCGTGGATATATCGATGGTTTCCGAGCCCCCAACACCAGCCGGAGGTGAGCCCGCCGGGAGCGCAAAGGGGCGGCGCCTTTTCTGTCCTGACGGTCGCTGCGAGGACTTGACCGGATGAAATCCCTGTCAGTTGTCATCCCTTCCTATGACTCGGGCCTTGGACTGGGCGGCTGTCTGGAGGCTCTCATGCGGCAGCTCGACTGGAGCCGCGATGAAATAATCGTTGTTGACAGCTCCGGCTCTCCCCTTCCGGACACGATGCGGCGGCGGTTTCCGCGAGTACGCTGGGAAATACGATCGCACCGGCTTTACCCGGGCGCTGCCCGCAATATCGGCGCCAGGATCGCGCAGCGGGACTGGCTCGCCTTCCTGGACGCCGATATCGTGATCGGAGAGGGTTGGCGAGAGGTAATGGAGCGGCTTTCAGAAGACATGATTGCAGTCAGCGGAGCTGTCGAACCTGCATACCCGCGGACGCGCTGGGGATTGGCGCGGTACTGGATTGAATTCGGTCAGTTCTCCATAAAGAATCTGCCCCGGCGAAGCTGGAATGTTCCATCCTGCAACATGATCTGGCGCCGCTCCGCTTTCTTGGAGACCCCCGGCTTTCCGGAAGCATTCCGATCGGCGGATGATTTGCTCTTCAATTTCCGCCAAATGAAATTGCAGCGGCGCCGGTTCGCTCTTTTTCCGGAGCTCTGCGTGCTTCACCCGGCGGACTGCGGAATGGAGGCTGCCCGGGAACATCTGCGCGAACTCGGATACTGGTCGGGTCGGGCGCGCGTGGAGGGAGTCCGGCCGCACGTCGGCAGCTCCATCACCGCCGTGTCGTCGCTTTACTGCTACCGTTGCTGTCAGATTTGGCGCCGCTGTCTCCGATCAGGCGGCCTTCGACAACTCGGTCCTCTGCTGATTCCGGTTGCCAGAGGCGTGGGGTGGTGGTGCCAGGGTTTCTGGCGGGGCATGAGACACTGGTTTGCCTGATTCTACTGCTCTGCCCGATAAATTCTGACGGCGCGTTCCATTTCCTTGCGAAACGCGGCGCCCGGGACTTCTACCTCAACCGGTATTTCCAACCGTGTGACTCGCTTGTCGGGCTCAACCGCTTCAACCGCGATCACAAATCTCTGGCGCTGGGCGGGGATTTGCTTCAGGACAACTACCAGCGGAAACGACTCTCCCGCGGGGATTTCGCCCCTGGAGTTGTTTATATCGAACCAGTCGTTGTCCCAACCGGCAACCCTGAAATGAACCGCCCCCGCGGAGTGGTTTTCCAGGCGCAGGCTCTTCTGAATTTCAGAGTCCTGGCCAAAAACAATCGAAGACCTGGTTGTGAGCGCGGGCCTGACATCGGGAGGCGCGCCCTTTCCCTGCGACAGAGCGAACTGAACTGCGGAGGTATCGACGACAAAGTACCATTTTCCGCCGGTCTTTTTCCAAGGTGTCGGAAATGTCCGGGAAACCGGACC
>JACQGG010000107.1 GCA_016199665.1 Acidobacteriota bacterium
CAACTTTGAATTATACGGGTCACGATAGTTGGATAGGCAGCCGAAAGTTGGCAGGCTATCCACGATGCCCGTGCCAGACGCGATCGCTAAATCTTCAGCCCCCAGCTACATCCGCGGGTTCAGCCTGGCGGTATATCCAGATACGCCGCGAGCGACGCCCGCTTATCCGAATAATAACTGCGTAGGCCGCCTTCAATGCCGGCGCCAGGATCCCGGGGTCTTGACAAGGCCGGGCTTCACGGCGCCAGGTCGAGCGGACTCCGAACCCCTCGGCCTCCACGGTTCAAAACGTGCTGTAGCCGCCCATCGGATAGTCCACGCGCGACATCCTGAGGGCACTAACTTAACTTACTCAACGGGCCTGCTGTGGCTCCGCCCGGCCGCATGCAGTCCTCGCAGCGTGTTTCCCAGCGGCACAGCCATGCTCAGAGCCAGGGCCGCCGCCGGTCCGTGGTGCTTCCTGAAATATCGAACCATGTTTCCATAAAAAGCACGGTTGAATTCCCGGCGCCCCATCCGGCGGGCGCTGTATCCGCCTTCATGATAGAACACCGCAAGCGGTTGATAAAAAATTTCCAGCCCGCGGTTCACGAGGCGCCTGCACAGGTCAACATCCTCAAACCATGCCGGGTAAAACGCCGCGTCAAAGCCTCCCAGCGCTTCGAACACGCGCCTGCGGATCAGCAAGCAGGCCCCCGGGGCCTGTTCGATCCTGCAGGCCTCGGTCTCCGGGAACCGCGGCATGAAACTCCCCAACAGTTCGTCCAGGAAAAGCACATCGGACAGCGCAGAAAGCAGCGTGGGCAGGGGACGGATCAAAGGAATGTCGCGACGCCGCTCCTTCCCCGCCGACGCCCCGCAGAGCGGGTCCACCAGGCGGCCGGTCGCGGCCGCCGCCGCCGGGTATTTCTCAAGCAAAGCCAGCATCGAATCCGCGCTACACTCATTTGCAAACGAGACGTCGGGATTCAAGAACAGCAGGAACTCTCGATTGGATCCGGCGGCGCCCCGGTTGGCGGCGCCGGCAAAGCCCTCGTTTTGCGTGTTGCGAATGATTGCCAGATTCTGCGGCCAAGGGTCCTGCGGTGTAAGATCGGACGAAGCGTTATCGACAATCACGACCTCGAACTGCAAAGGGATGCTCTGCACGCAGCGGCGCAGCCTGGCGCCTGAATTCCAGTTGACAATGACGACTCGACAGGCGCGGCGCAGTTCACTTTCCAATGCCGTCATCGGCTCACCGCGTGATCCGGTAACTTGCCTCAACTTCCAGCTTCCACATTCCATAGACCAGTCCTGTATCCAACAGGGTCAGAATGTAGGCATTGTCAATCCAGTCGCAGATATCGTGCTCCCAGATGCTGCCGCTGGCAACGGCGGGAGAGATCGAATAGGAACCGGGCCGCATCCGCGGGAGGGTCACGCGAAAATCCACCGTCACGTAGTCGCCTGCATTGGCCGGCGGAAGCTTGACCCGCTCATACGAAGTGTTGGTGGAGCTGATTTCAACATGGAGATGGTCCCGCAGGGTGAATCCTATGATCGGGTGCTCCACAAACTCCTCAAATCTGGCGCTGATGCGCACCGTGATGATATCGTCGGCTCGCACCTGGTTGAGCACCTGATGCTGGCCATCCAGCACCAGAATTCCGTGCACCCGGGCCTTCCCATTGCCGAAACGGCTGTCCATATGGGGGATGGTGTTGACTACGGTAATGGACGGATCAATTCTCCCGACCACCGGGAGGTCATCGCCCGGTAGATGCTTTTTTCTCCGCTCTCGTTCGAAAAAGATCTCCAGATACTTCTGCACTACTGCGTACGGCTCCCCTTCTTCGACGATCCTGCCGTGGTCCAGCAATACGGTCCGGTCGCAGAATCGGGTGACGGCCTGCAAATCGTGACTCACAAAAAGAATGGTTTTGCCGGCGCGGCGCAACTGGTCGATGCGGTGCATGCAGCGGTGCTGGAAAACGATGTCCCCGACCGACAACGCCTCGTCCACCAGCAGCACTTCCGGGTCCACATTGATGGCCACGGCGAATGCCAGGCGCATGAACATTCCACTCGAATAAGTCTTAACCGGCTGTTCGATGAACTCTCCAATGGAGGCAAAGTCTTCGATCGTGGCAAACCGCTCGTCCACTTCCGATTTCTGCAGGCCGAGGATGGAAGCGTTCATGTAGACATTCTCCCTTCCCGTGAAATTCGGATTGAAACCGGCGCCCAGCTCCAGCAGCGCGGCTACCTTGCCTTGCACCGATAAGACCCCCTCCGTCGGCCGGAGGATCCCCGCCACCAACTGCAGCAGAGTACTTTTCCCACTGCCGTTGGCCCCGATCACCCCCACCGTACGCCCGGGCTCGACCTGCAGCGAAATATCTCGAAGGGCCCAGAACGATTCATGAAAGGAGCGGCGCTTCAGCGTCAAAAGCTCAAGCAGCTTGTCCGACGGCCTGCGGTAAACACGATATTTTTTGGAAACGTGTTGCAGTGAGATGGCCGGCATCAGATCACATCGGCAAACTCGCGCTTGGCCACTCGAAAAAACATTCCTCCGGCCGTGGCCGCCAACAGGCCGGCCGCGTAAAGCAGCAGGGCAGAACGCAGAGAGGGCGCCCGGTCAAACAACAGCGCCTGGTGGTAGGCGTCCACGACCTGCGCCAGCGGATTGACGGCCAGCCAGGGACGAAGCCGCTGGGGCACCATGCCGGGCAGGTAGAAGATGGGGGTGAACCAGAACCAGAAGGTCAGCAAAACGCTGAGCACCTGGGCTGTGTCTCTGAAAAAAACATTCAGGGCGGCGGCAATCCAACTGATTCCAACAGTGAACAATGCCAGACCGAACAGAAACAGCGGCAGCAGCAGCACCGGCCAGGTCAGCGGTTTGTACCATGCCAGCACCCCCAGCAGGATACACAGGCCAACGGCGTGGTTGAGCAGATTAGCGGCCAGGATTGAAAGCGGCAGGATTTCCGAAGGAAACAAGGTCTTCTTGATCAACTGAGTGTTTTCCAGGATGGCGCCGGTTGAACGCAGCAGCGTGTCCTGAAAAAACAGCCAGGGCAAGATCCCGGAAAAGAGGAAAAGCGGATAATTGTTGATTCCCCACCGACGGTCCGCGCCCACTTTCAAGATCACCGAAAACACAAACGTATAGCTGGCCAGCAGAATCAGGGGATGAATCACCGACCAGAAAAGACCCATGAAGGATCCGACATAGCGCTGCCTGAGCTCGCGCATCGCGAAATTCCAGATCAGATAGCGGTGCTGGACCAGTTTTAATGCAAAGTTGGTAAGAATAGGAACCAGGCTCATTCGAACGTCAAATTCTAACACCCGCCACCGGCGCACAGCTCGCTGAAGAGCGCCTCATACCGATCCGTCACCCTTTCCCAGGAGTATCGTTCCGCAACCCGCTTGCGGGCGGCGGCTCTTAACGGCGCAAAGTCGCCGGGTTTTGCCAGAACCTCGCCCATCCGGCGTGTGAGATCTTCCGCGTCGTTTCTTCGATAATAGATGCCTGCGCCATCCAGCACCTCCCGATGTTCCGGAGTGTCGTTGGCCACCACAATGTTTCCTGCCCCCATTGCCTGCAGCAGGGCGGGATGTGTTCCACCGACTTCCGTGGCCTGAACATACAGCAGCGCATTGCTGATCAGTTCTTCAAAGGGCGCCCCGTAGAGGGCGCCGGTGAAAATGACCTTCACGGCGGTGGCGCCCGCCTCTGGCATGGCCGCAAGCTGGCGAAGTTTGAGAATATACTTCTTGCTGTATGGAGCGTCGCCCACGATGACCAGGGGCAACGAGCTGGCCAGCTTCTGAAATGCCGCAAGCGTCGTGTGGGCGTGGTTCTCAGGCTCGAGGCGGCTGACGTACAGCAGGTATTGTCCGGGCTGCAGTCCCCATTTGCGGAGCGTATCGCCCGGCGGCGCCGACAGCAGAGGCGCGCCATAGGGGATGACCAC
>JACQGG010000110.1 GCA_016199665.1 Acidobacteriota bacterium
AGCAGGCGACGAGCTCCGGACCTCCCTTTGCGTCATCTGTCAATGGGAATGACGCATGATTTTGAAGTCGCCATCGAAGAGGGGGCCACTCTGCTGCGCGTCGGCACCGCCATCTTCGGAAAGCGCGAACCCGCGGCGTAGCCGCATGAAATCAGACGTAACTTGGGATTAGCGGGGCAGCAAAGGCAGGATCAGCTCGGCCGGGACACCAAAATTGCTTCCTCCAAACGCAGGCAGGGCCGCGAAGTTGACGCCTATCACCTCTCCCCGAGAGTTGAAGATTGGCCCCCCACTGCCTCCATGTGTCGTCTGCGCATCGTAGACCAGCCGATGTGGAAGCACATCACCCAGGTGTCCTTGCGTGGCAATGGGCCGAATCAGATTACGTCGCGCCATTGCCTGCGCCAGTTGGTCCAGGCTGGAAGGCCGTTCGGAAACGATGCTTTCAATGGTCTGCTTGCTGTAGCGGGCCAGCATCGCCTCGTAGCCTGCTGGATACCCCAACAGCAGGATCGGCTCCCCCGACCTTGGCTTGGTCGGGGAAATGCTCAATACGGAAGGATGGGATTTGCCCAATTCTGTCTTCAGAAGGGACACGTCGGCAGCTTTGGAATGTTTCACCACTTGCAGTGGGTAGCCAGCTCTGTGACCCGGGAAATAGGCTTGGAATACCAGCCAGACCGGGTCAAATCCAGTTCGAATGATTTCCTGATCCGCCTCATCATTCGTCCAAGGCTCGGCGACATGGCGGTTGGTCAAGATGTGGCCGGTGCGAGTGGCCAAAAAGCCGCTCCCCGTGTAAAAACGAGACAGGGGGACTCCCCCATCGCCTACCTCAAGCCTCACTTGACCTGATGGATCCCTCAAGGGGACTCCCTGGGGGTCGAAACCAGCAAAGCGCAGCATCCTGCCCGACGTCTTTTCGGCAAACCCATACTGGCCCACAATGAAACAGACACCGCTGCTGTAGCGGGCGACCAGTGAAGGTGCAAAATCAAACTCACCCCGGAGCTTCTCCAACTCCTTTGCCAGGCGACGTAACTCCTGACCGCCTGTCTCGTCCATCGACTCCTTCATTCGTTGGAGCCGCCTCTCCCCTTCGGCGGCCACCTGCCTGCTGGTCTCTTCGAGCTTTTCCAGTTCCGCCTTCAGAGTTCGGCGCTCCTTCTCGGACTGCTCCGCCAGTCTGGCGAGTGAGTTCTCGTAATGACGAAACTGTTGATTGTTCCACCAGACATAACCTCCCGCAACAGAGCCGACGGTCAGCAGTAGCACGAGCGTCGACCACCGGAACAATCGCGTCGTCTGGTGGACCATGTCGTGCCAAACATGACGCACAAAAACACTGATCTTCCGGTGTGCTGGAACATCTGCCAGTTTGACGATGTCGACGCAATCCCGGCAAATGTGGAGAATCGGTTTGTGTCGCCGGTGCCTTCTCCTCGGCAGGCGGAAACGGATTTGAGGTCCGGACAATCCCAGCCCGATCAGATCCCCGTCTTGCAGGATGATTTCACTGACCTCCCGGTGATTGACCAACAGGTGCCCATCTTCGCTCGTTTTTCTCAAGTAAAGACGGGAGTTTTCCTGGACGATTTCGACGTGATGGGCTTTGACTCCTCTCTCGCCCTCGAATCTAAGGTCACAATCGTGGGCAGCGCCGAGCCGAAACCGGGAATGGTCAGAGGTCGTTGTCTGGCCGCGCCGGCCCCCGGACAGAACAGTCAGCCTAAAATGCACGCGTCGGTCTTGCACAAGTCCCTGTGCAGGGCGAGTGGATCGTCCTGAGACAATGCCCCAAACAAGATTACTGCTTGATCCTTACAAAGGCCAGCAAGAAGGGGGAGATCCGGGGACAGACTACTCATTCACCGATCTCTCACCAGACAAAGATTCGCTTGAAAGATCGGTGAATGAGTAGTCTGTCCCCGGATCAGTAGGGCGGCCGTCCGCTGACAGCGACGTGGTTTTAGGGTACGATTCCCCCATGCCTCCCGGAAAATTTGTGACTTTCGAAGGAATCGAAGGGGCCGGCAAGACCACGCACCTGGACCATTTGTGCCGATACCTGGATGAGCGGGGCTTTCATTATCTGCTGACGCGCGAACCCGGGGGCACCGCGTTTGGAGAAGAAATTCGCGTCGTCCTGCTCCACCCGTCCGGCGCGCCGCGCCACCCCATGGGCGAACTGCTGCTGTACCTGGCCGACCGGGTTCAGCATCTCGACCAAGTCATCCGACCCGCCTTGGCTCAGGGGATTCACGTTCTTTGCGACCGCTACCACGACGCCACGCGGGCCTATCAAGGCTTTGCCCGCGGCGTTGCGCCGGAATTGATCGATCGGCTGGCGAGCCTCTTGGAAATCCTCACACCGGATCTGACCGTGGTCTTTGAGGTCGACGTGATGCTGGGGCTGCAGCGCGCCCGGAAACGCAACCGGCGCGACGGCCAGGAAATGCAAGGGCGCTTTGAAAAGGAGGATCCCGAGTTTCACGGAAAGGTCCTGGAAGGATACCGGGCTCTGGCCAGGCAGGAGCCGGGCCGATTTCGCTTCGTCGACACCCACGGCGACTTCCAGGAGGCCCAGAACCGGGTGCGCAGCATTGTTGAATCATTCCTCCGAAACTGATGCTCTCCTCCTTCAAGGAATTCCGGGGCAACCCTGAGATGCTCGCCCGTCTTCTGCGGGCGGTCCGCCGGGAGAGCATCCTTCCCGCGTTCATTCTGGCCGGACCGGAAGGAGTGGGCAAGAAACTGCTCGCGCTGCTGGCGGCGCAGGTTCTCAACTGCGAGAAACCGGAGCCGGACGGCGCCTGCGGGCAATGCGCCCCTTGCCGGAAAATCGCGCGGGGAATACACCCGGACGTGCACGTGATCGTTCCGGAGGGAAGCGAGATCAAGATTAAGCAAACCCGGGAGTTGTCGGCGGACTTGCAGTATCGCCCTTTTGAAGGAAAGCGGAAAGTTTACATCCTCGACCCGGCTGAGAGATTGAATGAAGCAGCGACCAACTCCATCCTGAAGACCTTGGAGGAGTGTCCCGCTTACGCCTGGATTGTGCTGGTGACGGCCCATCCGAACGCCCTGCTGCCCACGATTCGCTCGCGATGCCCGGTCTACCGGTTGGCTCCCATCCCGGCGGCTGACATTGAAAGCTTCCTGGTGCAGGGCGGCCGTGACCCGCAACAAGCCCGCGTCTTGTCCAAAGCGTGCGGCGGCAGCATCGGCCGCGCGATTTCCCAGGATTGGAGCCAGCTCCAGATGCATCGCAGCCGGGCGGTATCCCTGCTGCAGAGGCTGGCGCCCGGCGGCTTTTATCAGGTTCGCAACTTCTGGTCAAAGCTTTCCACAGAAGAACGCACCCGGCTCACGCTGGAGGATTTGTTCCAGACGCTGCTGGTTCTGCTTCGCGACCTTCTCATGCTCAAGGAAAACCGGAGGCCGGAGGTGACCCATGACGACATTGCGCCGCAACTGGCGAGCCTCGCCTCAGCATACTCCTTTGAAAGGATTTGCGAGTTGGAGGCGCAACTGCGAAATGCTCTGCGGGAACTGCAGCGAAATGTAAACGCTCAGGTCCTGGTGGAGTCTTTGTACTTCGAACAGCAATGAGTGAAGAACATTTCATCGGGCCAGCAGACGCGCGTATTCGGCCGCCTTGTTCCCGTTTGGAAATTTTCCAAGGTATTCGTGCATCCACTGGCGCGCTTTTGCGCTGTCTTTGTTTCGCTCCAGCGCGCGAATCAGCTTCTCGTAGGCAACCGGGTAGTCGGGCCGGTACTGGAGCGCTTCCTGATACCGCGCGATGGCGGCGCGGAAATTGTCACGCTTAAAGTAAAAGTCCCCCACCTTGACCTCTTCTTCGGCCCGGGCTGGATTCCGTTCAACCGGGGCCGGCGGCTTGTCTATTTCATCCCGAATCAGCACCGGCGCTTTGGCCGGCGGAACGTCTTCCTCAGGGGGCGGCGAGCTTGACTGCTGCCCGAAAACCAAGCCGGCAGAGACCAGGATCCAAAAAGGTGTAAACTTTTTCATCCCACGACCATCCTAAAAGACGGGTCAATTGTAGCAAATTTTCCTTGTCAAAACGGCAAAGGGGCGGTATCGTTATGCAAGGTCTTTATCCTCATACACTGAACGATCGGGCCTTCAAGAATATCGCCGTTTGATTTTTTCAAAAGGAAGTGGGAATTATGGAGGGTGATTCAATGGTTAATCGAAAACTTATTCGGCCCTCGCTCTCAGAATTGAAGGAACAGGGGCCGAGTAAGTATGCGAACGCGCAGCGCAAACGCGTTCCGCCAGAGCAGACTTTTGCGGAAAACTATTACTATCTGAAGCAGATGTCGAGCAAGACTCCCGTGGTCGTCAAACTGCTCGACGGAGAAGAGATCCGCGGAGTCATCGAGTGGTATGACAAGCACTGCATTAAGGTAAACCGTATCGCTGAACCGAACCTTTTGGTTCCCAAGCACAACATCAAGTACATCTTTAAAGAAAATGAAGTGAAAGGCGAAAACGACTAGCGGTCTATTCCCCCAGCGCGGCCTGAAGAGCCGCCCGTTCCCCGAATAGCAGGTGGTCCACCAGCGGCTGCATGTCCAGGTGAAAGGCAGCCTCCAGAGCCTGTTCGTACTTTCCCGGCTGGTAATGTTCCCAGACGGGGAAAACGAAGCCCGCCTTGAGAAACCAGAAATAGGAGAGGGCGCCCGCAAGCGGAACATTCAGCCGGGCGAAAGGGAATATCTCCAGCAGCCGCGCCTGTGAAAGTGCGGTCTGCTCAACGGCATGCAGTTCCGCAAACGCTTCGTCTCCGGTCCATTCGAACAACCGCTCCAGGGCCCCCTGAATCTGGTCGGGCGGCAGGGGAGGGTGACCCGGCGCCACGCACAAGGTCGCTTCCACTCGCCAGCCTGACCCGAGGGGCAGAATTTCATCGATCAGGCGCATCTGCAGGTTGGAGTGGCGACTGGCGGCTTCGGACACTTGCCGGGCCGCTGTCTCCAGCGCCGCCTCTCCAGGAAACATCTGCGCCAGCCAAGCGCAGTAGCGCCTTTCGTTGTCGGCCCGCTGCCGGCGCTGCGCCTCCAGCGATTGGACGGCAAACCGCGATCGCAACTGGTCCAATCCGGCAAACTGCCGGGCAGTTCTCAGTTCACTCATCAGGGACGAACCCAAGTTCGTCACAGAGCCGCGCGCGTAAGCAAGCGGCGCGCTAACTCATTGAAATTCCGCGCCGCTCCCTGCCGGTCGCGGTTCGGTGACGAACAGGGACTAACTACTAGTAGAAGAACCGCCGTGCTTGAACGTTCAGGATCAGACCCAGCCCAAGGAAAGTTGACATCAGAGAGGACCCGCCGTAGCTGAGCAGCGGCAAAGGAATGCCCATGATCGGTATCAGTCCCAGCACCATTCCCACGTTGATCAGCAGATGGAAGGCAAGGAGTGAAGCAACCCCGACAACCAGCAGCATGCCGCTCCGGTCGCGGGCCGCCCGCGTGAACCCGACCACGCGCTGGAGCAGCCAAAAGTACAGACCCAAGACCGCCAGGGCGCCCGCCAGTCCGGCCTCTTCCGTCAGCACTGCAAAAATGAAATCCGTGTGGCGCGCCGGAAGAAATCCGAGCTGGCTTTGCGTTCCCTGGAAGATTCCTTTGCCCAGGACGCCCCCGGAACCGATCGCAATCTTGGACTGCTGCGCCTGGTACCCAACCCCCTTTGGATCCAGCTCGGAGTTGAACGTGGTCACGATGCGCTGGCGCTGATAGTTCTTCAGAGAGAACCAGGCAACCGGCGCCACGGAAAGCGCCGCGACCACCGAGATTACGACAAATTTCCTCTTCAAACCGCACACCAGCGTCATGCAACCCAGCACGGGCAGGAAGGTCATGGCCGACCCGAGATCTCCTTCCAGCATCACCAGCAGCATGGGAACAGACGTGATGCCGGCCGCCAGCGCGATCTCGGACCCGGAGAGATGCTCCTTATTGCCCCGCGAGAGAAAACGGACCAGCGCAAGAATGGTAACGATCTTCACAAACTCGGAAGGCTGCAGGGCGATCGTCCCGATGCGCAGCCAGCTCCTGTGCCCCCGCACCTCCGAGCCGAACACCAGCACGCCAAGCAGGAATATCAGGCCGAAGCCGTACAGAAAATGCACATGATCGGTCAGGGTGTGATAGTCAATCAGCATCACCATCGCAAAAAGAATCAAACTGCACGCCAGCCAGATCAGTTGTCGCCAGAGGAACAGCGTGCGGCTGGCGTCGCGGGTGGCGCTGTAGATGAAGGCGATCCCGATAAGCGACAGACTGATCGCGATGAGGAAACTGATCCAGTCAAACTCGGAGAAATAGCGCCGGTTGATTATCATTGCATGGCGGCGTCGGAGATCAGGCTGGGGGGGATCGGTCTCTTCGGGGTGTGGATTTTCTGGTAATAGGCGCGAAAGATTTTTCCTGCGACGGGCGCTGCCGCCTGTCCTCCGTAGCCTCCGCGCTGCACCAGCACCGCCACCGCAATCTGCGGATCATCCTTGGGAGCGAAGCCGACAAACCAGGCGTTGCTCTCAAAGTCCTTGCGGCTGGAAGCGACGATTTTCTGGCGTCCCGCATCGCTGATCGTCTGCGCCGTCCCGGTCTTGCCGCAAACGTCAAATCCGGGAACGGCCGCGGCGCGCCCCGTGCCCCCCGCGTTGACCACGCCCCACATGCTGTCGCGCAGAAATCGAATATGCTCGCTGTTCCACGATTGCTCAACCGCCTTCAACCCCGGGTTTTCCTGGGGACCGAGAGGGCGCACCACACGGGGCACAGCAAAGCGCCCGCCCAAGGCGATGCCGCCCACGGCGCGAGCCATTTGTACCGGTGTAATACTGACGGCCCCCTGGCCGATGGCCACCGAAATGGTCTCACCCGCGTACCATCGCTCGTGGTACACGCGCTCCTTCCATTCAGCCGACGGAACAAGACCCGCGACCTCATTGGGGAGGTCAATGCCGGTGGGAATGCTCAGGCCGGCCATTTGGGCATACTGGCTGATCGTATCAATGCCCATGTTCATTCCCAGCCGGTAGAAAAACACGTTGCATGACTGGACGATCGCGCGCCGAAGATCTACAAATCCGTGGCCTCCCTCGTGGCAACGGAAATAATGTCCGTAAAGCGTCTCCCCGCCGGAACAGTAGACCGAAGACTGCGGATTGACCAACCCTTTCTCCATTCCGGCAAGCGACATCACAATCTTGAACACCGAGCCGGGGGAAAAGCTGTTCTGGATGACCCGGTTCTGCATCGGGTTGTCCGGATTTTCCACCAGTTCCCTCCACTCGTCCGCCCGGATCCGCACCGCAAAACGGTTGGGGTCAAAATCCGGCTTGCTGACCATGGCGAGCACATCGCCGTTGCGGGGATCCAGAGCCACCAGCGCGCCAATCTTGTCGCTCATCTGCTCTTCGGCCGCCATCTGCAGGTCCAGATCAATCGTCAGATTCAGCTCCTGGCCGATTTTGCTGGGAACTTTTTCAAGTTCCGCCTTGACCTTGCCCACGCTGTTGACCAGAACCTTCAGTTGACCATCGACCCCCGTGAGGGATCGGTTGTAGAAGCGCTCCACTCCGAATTTGCCCACGATGTCGCCCGGCTTTGAGCCTCGATACTCCGCCGTTTTCAATTGGGCGTCGGAAACCTCGCCCACGTAGCCGAGCAGATGAGCCGCCAGGGAACCATAGCGGTAGATCCGTTTGGGCGTTTCCAGAATCTTGATTTCCGGGTGCTCCGCCTGATGGCTCTGGATATAAGCAATGTCATCCAGAGTCACATTCTCCTTGATTACCACCGGATGAAACACGGGATAGCGGCGATACTGCTGCAGCCGGGCCGTGAACTGTATTTCCGGGATGATCTCGCCGTCTTCCAAGAAGCGGGCCAAACTGGCCACATCGCTGATTTCATCGCGATAGACGACGATGTCGATCGACTTGATATTCTCAACCAGCGGTCTCCCTTCGCGGTCAAAGATGACGCCGCGGGGGCCGATCAGCGGTACGATTCGGAGCCGGTTTTTCTCAGCCAGACCCGCGTAGTAATCGTGATTGAGAACGTTCAAACGCCAGAGCTGGACGGTAAACAGAACAAAAATCACGCACACGGTCACCTTCAGAAAGGTAATTCGGGCGTGGAGGGGGCGATTGTCCTGATTAATCGACATAGGGTCTTGCCAGCTGTTTGTCACCCCCGCGACGAAACCGGTCCGCCAGTCCAAACAGCGCCGGAGCTGCTGCGGAAGTGCAGAGCGCCTGGACCAGTGCCGCCTCAGCGGCACGAGCGGGGATCGCTTGCCCAAGAATATACAACAATCCGGCCACGATTGCCGAATTCAACAGCGAGGCGGACAAGACAACCCCAAGGCGCAACCAGGTTGAATCCAGCATGACATAACGGTCCAGCGTAGCCACGGCAAAGCCCAGCACTGTCTTTGAAAAGCCATTCACTCCGATGGCCAACCCGCTGATGGAATCCTGGATAAGGCCGGCAAAAAAGCCATAATAAGACGCAGCCAGCTGGGAAGCAACCAAACCGCCATAGACCGCGTAGAGTGTGAAAAGATCCACATAGAGCAAAACCGGAAGATAGAGGGAAAACAGATGCTCCGCCAGCGTGATCCCCACAAGCGGCGCCAGGTTTTTGAGAAAACTCACGGCTTGTAGCGGTATCCGGTCAGCACCAGAACTTCCTGCAGGTTGGCCAGATTGACCGCCGGTTTGACGGTCACGTCCTTGAAGATCTGCTGGGTACTGTTTTGGGCGGCGAGCACCCGGCCCACAGGCAATCCGGGGGGATAGATGCGGTCGGTCCCGGAGGTCACAACCAGATCGCCAGAACGGACCTGCTCCTGGTTGGAAATATAGCGCAGGCTGATCGTGTCGTCCCCATTACCCTGGGTGATGCCCTGGATCCGCCCTTCTCCCACGAAAACGCCGGCGCTGGCCCCGACGTTCGTGATCAATTCAACTTCCGACGTGCCGGGCGCCACCGTCACCACACGCCCTACGATTCCCAGGGGGGTGATCACCGAGCCGTCCGCCCGGACTGCGTCGTTGCCGCCGACATTGAGCAGCAGCGTCGACTTCCAGAAGGGAGGGCTTTTGGAAATGATGCGGGCGGCAACCGTGCCATACTGAAACTGCAGTTGGAACTGCTGATAACCCTCCATGCGGGCATGAAGCTGATCCAGTTGCTGCAGCCTCTGCAACTCCATTCGCAACTGGTGGTTCTCCTGCTGCAGGCGGCGATTCTGCTTCCGGACGCCCACCAGGCCCACGTAGTCATCCCACATCGTGGAAGCCCGGTGCGAGAGATAACTGCTGGCAGAGATCGTGGGCGACACCACCGCCATGGTCCAGCCTCGAAGCAATGATTGCCCCGAGGGAGTGCGCATCTGGATGGAGAGCAGAAAAATATCGAAGATTAGCAGCGCGACAAGATTCAAAATGGGCCGATGGAGGGCAGCACGAATCATTCCAGACTGATCCGCTTCAGCAAGGCCATGTCGCTGAGCATCTTTCCCGTTCCCAGCACAACCGAGGAAAGCGGATCCTCCGCCAGGAATACCGGCAACCCCGTTTCCTCCATGAGCCGCTTGTCCAGGTTCCTCAACAGAGCGCCCCCGCCGGTGAGCACGATGCCTTTGTCCACGATGTCGGCGGACAACTCGGGAGGCGTTCGTTCCAGCGCCACGCGCACCGCATTGACGATCGTGGCGGTGCAGTCGGCCAGGGCCTCGCGCACTTCGGTGTCGGTAATGGTCACCGTCTTGGGGATCCCTTCGATGAGGTTGCGCCCTTTGATCTCCATGGTCAGTTCTTCATCGAGAGGACTGGCCGATCCCACCATGATTTTGACCTGCTCTGCCGTACGCTCCCCAATCAGGAGGTTGTGCTTGCGCTTGATGTACTGGATAATCGCCTCATCCATCTCGTTTCCTGCCAGGCGCACCGATCGGCTGTAGACGATCCCCGACAGCGAAATCACCGCGATGTCGGTGGTTCCTCCCCCGATATCCACAATCATGTTCCCCGAGGGTTCTGTGATCGGCAATCCAGCGCCGATGGCCGCGGCCATCGCTTCCTCCACCAGATACACTTCACTGGCCCGCGCCCGCAGCGCGGATTCCCGGACGGCGCGCTTCTCCACCTGAGTGATCTCGGAAGGGATGCAGATGACGATGCGCGGGGAAATCAGCCGGCTGCCGTTATGCGCCTTCCTAATGAAGTACTTGAGCATCTCTTCGGTCACGTCAAAATCGGCAATCACGCCGTCCTTCATCGGCTTGATGGCGACGATGTTCCCGGGAGTGCGCCCCAGCATGTCCTTGGCTTCCTTGCCGACCGCCTGCACTTTGTTGGTGAGCTTGTTGATGGCGACAATGGATGGCTCGTTAACAACAATGCCCCGGCCCTTTGCGTAGACGAGGGTATTTGCGGTTCCCAGGTCAATGGCCAGATCGCTGGAGAACATGCCGAAAACAGAACGAAAATTCATTTCACCTCTTAATTCGCTTGATTTGCCACATTCACGTTGTTCTTCTGTAGGCTCTTGGCCTGATACATCGCACTGTCCGCTTTGCGAATCAACTCTTCCACAGAAGACCCATGGTCGGGATAGCCGGCCACGCCGATACTGACCGTGAGGCAAATATTGCGGCCCTCAGGCCGCCCGAAAACATGAGCTTCAATCGAACTCCTGACCCGTTCCGCAATCGCCTCGGCGCCCGCGGGGGCGGTTTCTGTCACCACGATGACAAACTCATCCCCGCCATAGCGCACCACAACGTCCGAATCGCGCACCATGGAAGAGAACCGGCGGCTGATTTCCACCAGGGTGTCGCTGCCCGCCACGTGTCCATGATTATCGTTCACTTGCTTAAACCAATCAATATCGATAAAAAGAATGGAGACCTGCTTGTGGTAACGGGCGCAGCGGCGAATCTCATTGATCAAGAACTGGCGCAGGTATTGGGCATTATAAAGCGAGGTCAGCGTGTCGGTGAAACTGAGCCGCTCCTTTTCAAGGAGCACGTCGATGTGGTGAAAAGCCGGTTCCAGAAACGCAGCCAGATCCTCAAGCGTCCCGGACGCGCCGTCCTGCTGCCGGCAGCAGAGCGCCCCTGCAAGCAACCCGCCTCGGACAAGCGGAATGCACTTGAGGTCCTCTTCCGGCAGAGCGCCCGGGAGGCCCGATGACGACGGATTCCCGAGCTCAACCTGCTTCAGGCAGAAACGCAATCGATTCGCATCCACTTGCCACGACGGGGAAGAGATAAACCGGGTGGACCACCTTTGATCCTTATCCAGCAGATGCAGTGACCAGCCGACGCCGGCCAATCGATCCTGCATCAGTTCGGCCGCGTAGCGGCAGACGTCTGCATAGTCGCGGCTGTTTGCCAGCAACCGGAGCAGCCGCGCGCCTTGCGCCAGCGGATCGCCCGGAGGCGGCGGGGGTGGATCCTGATCCAGCTCTTGGAAGAAGTTATCGGGCAGAGGGAAGAAGAAATGCTCGGCATACCCTTTTGCCCGTGACGCTGCCGCGATGCTATGGCTAAAGACAGGGGCCAGCGTCGCCACGAAGGTGCCTGGAAAGCGTCGCGACAAGACTGCGGCCGGCGGAGTGGCGTCGCCCCATTCGCACAAAACGACTCCAATACGCCGGCGCTGGAGTTCGCCCAGCGAATCCGCCTGCGCGATTGGATGCAGCAGCACGTTGGGGCGCGCCGCAGACGGCAGATGCTCCTCGATAGCGCGGTTGTGGAAGAGAACCAGGATCATTTGCGCGGTCAAATTGCAGTGGGTTGGTCGCGGCCATAAATCGGCGGCCGGCGCCAGCTCGCCGGCAGGGCTGGCTTTCAACCCCTGCACTCTGTCACCCTACCACGCCCGATTTCAACCTTGCAGCAACTAGGATCACACTTTGGGGGACGGGGGCTGAGGGGGGGAG
>JACQGG010000104.1 GCA_016199665.1 Acidobacteriota bacterium
GGGTTCGGTGCCAGCCTGGCGCAGCGTCTTCTCCGTCTGAACGAGCAGCCCTTCCCTCGGTCCCAGCAGCCATGCAGGGTCAAGATTTCCCTGCACCGCCTGGCGGGTCAAGAGGCTCCGCGCGCGACTCAGGTCCACCCTCCAGTCGACTCCCACAACGTCCCCTCCAGAGGCCGCGAATTCCTCCAGATATCCGGCAACGCCCGTGGCGAAGTGAATGACCGGCGCGCCGGCTGCGGCCGCTTCGCGCAACAGGGCCTCGGAGTGCGGCCTCACGTAGTTTCTGAAGTCCTCCGGCCCCAGCGTCCCCAGCCAACTGTCGAAAATCTGTAACGCGGCTGCGCCTGCCCTGACCTGTTCCTTAAGAAAATCCGCGACATGGCGCGCCAGAAAATCAAGAAGCCGGCGCCACGCTTCCGTCTCGTGATACATGAACTGCTTGGTCCTTTCGAAGTTTCTGCTGGCGCCCCCCTCGATCATGTAGCTGGCCAGCGTAAACGGAGCGCCGGCAAAGCCAATAAGCGGCAGCCGCCCTCCCAACTCCGCCGAAACCAGCCGGATGGCCTCGAGCACGAAATGCAAAGCCTGGCCTGAGTCAAACGGCCGCAACTTGTCCACGTCGTCTGCCGAATCGATCGGGTTGCGTATGACCGGCCCCTCTCCCTCGCGGAAGTCAAAATCGATGCCCATCGGCTGCAGCGGCAGGAGCAGGTCGGCGAAAATAATGGCCGCGTCCAGATCAAATCGCGCCAGGGGCTGAAGCGTCACCTGACACGCCAGCTCGGGCACTCGGCACATTTCAAGAATGGAGTGCTCCTGGCGCAGAGCGCGGTATTCCGGAAGATAGCGGCCCGCCTGACGCATAAACCAGACAGGGATCGCATCCGTCTTCTGATAACGGCAGGCTTTCAAAAATCGATCGTTCGTCATTCTTAATTCTTCATTCTTCGGCCGCCCGCGCCATCATTCTACTGTGTAGAAAGAGTTCCGCTTTGCAGTTTCTTTTTCGGCCGGTGACAGACCACTACGGAGTCGTGTAAATTCACCCACTCATGGGCAAGACCGCAAAGACTGCCAGGTCCGGCGCCAAGGGAGTCCCTCCCCTCGTTACCACGGAGCCCGTTGTCGCGTATCTGACACGGCTCTCGCCCTGGTACCCCTGGATCGTTGCGGCGCTGGCACTGCTGACCTACTTCAACACATTGCATCATCAGCTCATGTGGGATGATGTGGCCGCAATCAAGGGAAATCCCTTGGTGGCACGCTTTGATGTCCGCGGAATTTTCTCCACCGCGTACTGGTATCCCAATCCTAAACTGGCGGATCTATACCGACCGGTCACCGTGCTTTCATTTGCCATCAATCATGCGATCGGCGGCTTTGAACCGTTCGGCTATCACGCAACCAACATTCTCCTGCATGGTCTGAATTGCCTGCTTGTCTTTTTTCTCATGTGCCGGATAACAACGCAGCGTCATCCGGCTTTTGCAGTCGCCCTTATCTTTGCCCTTCACCCGGTCCACACGGAAGCCGTGGCCTGGGTCAGCGGCCGCGGCGAACTGCTGGCCTGCTTTTTCATGCTGCTGGCGTGGCGGTTAAGCTTTTCGCATGACTCCCCCAGGCTTCCCCGGCGGCAGGCTGCGGCCGCGGCCGTGGCCTACTTGCTGGCACTGCTCTCCAAGGAGAGCGCCATGGTCTTTCTGCCGGTGCTCTGGTGCTTCCGCGCGGGGAAAGCCCGGGCGGCTGCTTCGTTGGAAGATGCCTCTCCATTTCCGTGGCGCCGGGTGTTTCGTCCCGTTGATTTCGCGTTCCTGGGCTCCATCGGCGTCTTGCTGGCCCTTCGCATCGCCATGCTGGGAACGGCCGGTCCCAAGACGGCCGATACCGTGCCCTTTGTAGAAAACCCACTGGCCTTTCTACCCGCCGCAACGCGCATCCTGACGGCGGTAAAGCTCCTGGGGCTCTACTTCTGGAAGATGGTTTGGCCGTTTCACCTTTCTTCCGATTACTCGTTCAACGAGATTCCGGTGGCCCGAGGGGCAGACCCGATTTTTTGGATTTCGCTGGCGCTGTTGATTCTCTGCCTGGTTCTTGCAATTCGCTCTCGTTTCTCCTCCCGGATTTTGGCGGGAATTTTGGCTTGCTGCGCCGGCCTGGCGATGGTGATCCAACTGCTTTTTCCAACGGGCACGCTTTTCGCGGAACGCCTCGCCTACTTTCCGCTGCTTGGATACGCTGTCGCCGTGGTCGCGGCGCTCGATCACCCCCGCGTCCGCCTGTTGCTGACCGGACGTGGCGTCATTTTACTGGCGACCCTTCTATCCGCCTTTCTCGCCCGCTCCTTCTCCCGCAACTGGGACTGGAAAGACTCTGACACGGTGTTTCTCGCGATGGCCAGGAATGCCCCGCGGAGCGCAAAGGCGCAAACGCTGGCCGGCACCGTGCTGGTCGACCGGAACCCGGCGGCGGCGCGACCCTATTTCGAAAAGTCGCTGGCAATCTATCCGCATTACCCGCAGGCTATGCTTGGGCTGGCACAGGCTGAAATTAATTCCGGGAATTTTCTGCGGGCAGAGCAGATCCTGACTGAAGCGCTGCAGCAGGCGCCGGATCCGAATGAAGCCGTCAGATGGAAAGAGGAGTTCGAGGTCCCGGCGATGCAGGCCCTGGCGACCGCTTACCGAGGAGGTCGGAAATTCGACCGGTCGCTCTCTCTCAGCGAGCGAATTCTGGAGGGGACACCGGGTGACACGTTTGCGATGACGGAGAGAGCCATGGCGCTGGACGGGCTGAAGCGAAATTCGGAAGCCATCGCCGCCTACCGGCGAGTCATCGCCGCAGGCGCCGACAGCGCCGAGATACGCAATCGCCTGGGGGGTGTTTACTTTCGCGATCAAGACATCCAGGCCGCGCTGCAGCAGTTTCTTCTCGCCCGGGAGATGCTCCCTTCCTACGCCCTGACCTACTTCAATCTTGCCGACTTGTACCGGCAACTCGGAGACAAGCAACGGGAGCGTGAAGCCTATATCGAGTTTCTTCGCTACTGGAATGGCAACCCGCGCGTGGCCGCCACCATCCGCGGCCGCCTCGAGGCCTTGCAGTAGCTCCGGGAAACACTCCCGATGGGGCTGGCCGCCCAATGGATGCGACCCCGGGGTAAGAAAACCGGGGAAAACCGGCCCGCCGCCTGTCCCGGGCGGATGCGTATTGATTGCCGGAGAGCCATTCACTATAGTATCCGTCAAACTCATTGCTTTATGAATCAACTCAGGCTCTCATCGGTCGCAATTGCGCTTCTGCTGTTCCTGGCGCCGGGCTGCGGCAGGACTTCCTCTCCGCCACAGCAGCGAGCCGACGCATTTCCTCTGCCGCCCGACGCCCAAAGAGTTGAGGTTCGCGGCAAGTTCGGAGGGCGGATCATCCATCCGTTGCTGCGTCCTCCCCGGAGCTACAATCCGCTGGCGGCTTCGGATGAGGACACGTTGCTGGTCACCTCTCTTACCCACGCGACCCTGCTCGAAATGGACCGGATTTCCATGCAGATTGTTCCGGGCCTGGCCAAATCGTGGAGACTGGAGAACAGCGGGAGATCGGTGCGGCTCCAATTGCGGCGCGGCGTGCGCTTCTCCGACGGCGAGCCGTTCACTGCGGATGACGTAATCTTCACGTTCGATGCAATCTACGCCGAGAACTCTCACAACACGCGCAAAGACGACCTGACGCTGCGCGATCGCAAGATCACGTATACGCGGGTGTCAGACCAGGAAGTGCTGTTGGATTTCCCTTTTGTTTACGCCCCGGCCCTGTACCTGCTTTCCACCGTTCCCATCCTGCCGCGTCACCTGCTGCAATCGACGTCTCCTCAGAAGCCGGTGGAAACCTTCATGGACCCGGAATCAAATCCGGCGCAGTGCGCCGGGCTGGGTCCCTTTCGGCTCAGGACCGCCGACGCCGGTGAAAATATTGTTCTTGAAGCGAATCCGCATTACTGGAGAGTCGACTCCAGCGGCAAGCGCCTTCCCTACCTCAACGAAGTAGTTCTGCCCGTGGTCAGTAACCGGGATTCGGCGTTTTTGCAGTTCCGTTCTGGAATGCTGGACCTGGTGGACCGTTTGAGGATTGAAGACTATGTGGCGCTTGCCGAAAAGCAATCGGAAAGCGTCCAGGTGCTGAACGTGGGAGCCTCCACCCGGCTGGACTTGCTCTGGGTCAACCAAAATGAAAGCTTCCGCTCACCCAAACGGGCTTACTTTAACAACCCGTTGTTCCGCCAGGGTCTGGCCCGCGCCATCGACCGGAAAGCGCTGGTCGAACATGTGTACCATGGTCAGGCGCAGATCCTTTCGGAATTCTGGCCTCCGTCAATACCACGCTGGTTGAGCAGTCTCCCGCCCTACCCTTATGATCCCGAGGGGGCCATCGCTCTGTTTCAGAGAGCGGGACTGAGGGTAAGAGAACACGACAGGCAGCGGCAGCTCGTAGATGGCGCCGGCCGCCCGCTGACATTGACGCTGCTCACCAACACCAATCCCGTCAAGGAGGCGATCGCGACAATGTTGCAACAGGACTTCCTTCGGGTTGGAATTCAGGCGCAGATCTCACAGAATGACGCGCGCGCCGTCATCGACCGCTTTCTCAACAAGCGCGACTACGAGGCAGTTTTGTTCACACTCGCGTTGCCTCCCGAGCCAACCGACCTGCAAAGCGTCCTGAAATCCAGCGGAGAACAGCATATGTGGCATCCGGCCCAGAAGACCCCTGCGACCCGGTGGGAGGAGGAAATCGACCGCCTGGTGGATGCCATGGCCGCCATCCCCGAACCCGAGAAACGCCGGGAGTCATTCACCCGGATCCAACAGATTTTGATGGAGCAGCTACCGGTGATTCCCTTGACGTCGGAGCATATCCTCGTGGGGCTCCGCCGAAGCGTGAAAAACGTGCGCCCCAGCGTCCTGCCCCCGTACCTTTTGTGGAACGCGTGGGAACTCTATCGAGACTGATGGCCGCTGCGCTTGCGTTCCGTGTTTTGCATGCCGCCGCATTGTTATTCCTGCTTTCGCTGCTGGTCTTCTCGCTCAGCCGCGCTGTTCCGGGCGACATCTGGACTGAGCTGGAAACAAACCCTTCCATCTCGCCCGCCACCCTGAGTGAACTGCGCGCCAGCTACGGCATGGACAAGCCGGTCCTGGCTCAGTATTTTGTCTGGCTCGGCCAGATGCTTCGCGGAAATCTCGGCTACTCGCCTGTGGAAAGACGCGCCATCGCCCCGCTTCTCTGGCAGCGTCTGGGCAGAACGATAGCGCTGGCATCGGCGACAACCGCAATCACCCTGCTGGCAACGCTCTTCCTTTCTTTTCTGATCCTCAAGGGCAACTGGCATCAGCGCTGGCTCGATTCGACCCTGATTCCCCTGCTGCTGGCCTTTCCGACGGCGCTGGTTTGTCTTTTGATGAACTGGATCCGAATTGAAGTGGTGCCGCCCGTTCACGACTATCCGATCGGCGGCGGAAGCACGCTGGAACGGCTTCTCTGGCCGTCCCTGTCCCTTGCCATTCCATTGACCGCATTCCTGAGCAAGCAGATGCGTCGCGAGATCGATCAAATCCTGGCCATGCCGTACTCGGTGATTTCTCGGGCAAAAGGGCTGCCGAGCCTCTGGCTCTTCCGGGATGTCTTGAAGCCGGCAGTTCCGGTCTTTTTAAATCTCGCGGGATTCCTGTTTGCATCTCTCATGGGAGGCGCCATTCTGGCTGAAACGGTTTTCGATTTTCCCGGCATTGGATTGCTGACGTGGAATGCAATGGTCAATCGCGACACTTTACTGCTGACGGCGGGCGTTCTTGCCGGCTGCAGCGCAGTCATCCTGGTTAACCTGATCGTGGATCTGCTGGCAATTTGGGCCGATCCGCGCCTGCGGAAGCCTTCGGCATGAGAGCGGCCCTCTTGGCTCTAATCCTTCTTTATGGAACCGCCGGGCTGGCGGCGTTTATCTCCCCCTACCCGCCCTACTATCAGGATCGAAACAATGTGCTGCGCCCGCCTCTTTACCGTTCCATCCCGCACGACTCGCTCCGCCTGTTTCCAATCGGGACGGATGGGAAGCGCCACCTTTTTGGGGCCACATCCGGCCAGTTCTTCCTTCTCGGAACAGACATGTTTGGCCGCGACCTGTTCACGCGCATCTGCTATGGCGCGAGAATCTCGCTCACGATGGGATTGATTGGAACGGTCATTGCGCTGGCAGCCGGGTCGCTGGTCGGGCTCCTGGCGGCAACGTGGGGCGGATGGGTTGACAGCCTCTGTATGGAGATGGCGAATTTCGTCCTGGCGCTTCCCACTTTGTTTGTGCTGCTTGGCCTGCGGGCCGTTTTTCCGTGGGAGATCACCACTACGGCGATCTATCTGCTCCTTGTCTTCATGCTTGCGCTGACGGGCTGGGCTGATATTGCGCGAGTGGTGCGCGCCAAGGTGCTGCTGATGCGGTCGGAAGATTACATCCAGGCGGCCCTTGCAGTCGGAGTGTCGCCCGCCCGTCTGATCCGCAACCACATGATTCCAGGCCTGATACCGTACTGGATAGTCCAGGGGACCTTTCTGATTCCGGTGTTTCTGATGAGCGAGGTCACGCTTTCATTCCTCGGGGCCGGGATCCCGGAACCGGATGCAAGCTGGGGGAACATTCTCCGCCAGGGCTTGTCTCTCGGTATCCTGTCGCGAAGTCCCTGGATCCTTTTCCCTGGAGGATTTGTCGTGATCGCAGTCCTCAGCTTTAACGCCCTTGGGGAGGCACTGCGCCGTCGCGTGGAAGTGAGATCAGGCAAAGAAGTGCCGTAAAGCTGTGAGCCCAAAAGACTGACTTTTGCACCGGGCTAGTTCACGCTCCCGGAAGGTTGGGGGCGCCACCGCTCCTGCAGTATCCGCTCAAAGCGGGGCTTCAGGATGAGGTCATACGCAAACTGCTTGTCAGGAAATATCTTCAAAATTACCCGCTCGGTGACCTGCACAAGTTCCATGGCCTGGGGAAGCGTCAGTTGCGGGTCCTGATAGAGAATGCTGCTCGTCAAGTCTACCAGCCACCGGAGCCTCCGAAGGTTCCTCTTCTCGTCCAGCATCGCAGGATTGGACTCGGTCATGATTTCAGACGGCAACCCTGCGATGCGACTGGAAAACTACAATCGCGCGGTCGATGCAGGACAGACAGTAGCCAAACTGAGCCAGATCAGGCTCGCTCAGGCGCCCTCCACAGTTCCTGCAGACTGCTCCCCCGGACCGCGATCTCTTGGCATCGACCGCCCTCCTGATAAGGACCTTCGGGTCGGAGTTTTCAAAAATCCTTCCGGCAACGCGAATGCGATAATTTTTCAAACCGCCCTCCACTCTATTCAGTGGGGAGATTTCAGGTTTGAGCCCTCCACCAAGCCCAGCCTGAAATCCCCCACTCTCGAAAATACCCTGTGAAGACGCCTCGTGCGACCCCCGCGCGCAGACAAAGATTGCCGAAACTACCCCCCGGCGCCGACTTCATGGCGCCAAGTGAACCGACCGGCAAAGAAGAATTCCGCCGGGATCGGGCCGCTATCGATACTTCCGCATAACCCCGATGACAATTCCTTGAATTTGAACCCTCTCCTCCGGCACAATGAGCGGTTTGCATTCCGGATTGGAGGGCTGCAGGCGAATCAATCGTCCTTCACGATAAAAACGCTTCAGTGTGGCCCCTTCACTGTCGACCAGCGCAACCACCATCTCTCCGTTGTTGGCCGCGCTCCGCTGCTCGACCACGATGAAATCCCCGTCTTCGATGTGCTCATCGATCATAGAGCTACCCCGCACCCGCAGAACGAAGTTCTTTCGGCCATACGACACAAAATCTCCCGGTACCGCAATCGTCTCGGGGTTCTCGACGGCCTCTATCGGACTGCCTGCCGCAACCACGCCCAACAGCGGAAGCTCCACACTTTCAGAGCGACTCAAGAGCTGGATGGAGCGCGCGTGGTTGGTAGAGCGGTGGATGTACCCGCGCTTCTCCAGCGCCGCCAGATGTTTGAATACCGCGTTGACCGAGGCGATATCAAACTGGGTGGCGATCTCTTCCAGAGATGGTGAGTAGCCCTTTTGCTCCATGAAGCGCTCGATAAAATCCAGTATTTGTTTCTGGCGTTGGGTCAGGCTCATGTGAACTTGCTCGCTTCCTTCAACGATCAGTCGGATAGAGCTTAGGTGTAATAAAGGTGAATGTCAACAAAAAAGTGAAATATAGGTGAAAGAAGCCTGAAGCGGGACGGCCGCATTCTTTTACAGAAATGCGGGCCGGGAGCCTGCAGGGCGGCGCCGAGCGGGCTCCCAGGGCAGGGGAATCAGAGGGGGGACCTGATTCCCAAGAGATTCAGCCGTGCGAGCGATCTAGCCGCGGCAATCCGGACATGGCGGCGGCGGCGGCGGAATCGGGCAGCAGCCTTCCAGGGCAACATGGCTGGGGTTGACCTGCGTGTAAGCGACGTCCGGCGACTGACGCAAGCCCTGATCAGCGCCCGATACAAACAATGAAAACAACAGAAAAAGGTTGAACATATGACCTCCTTGGGGTCCGAAATTTAGACGGGGACAAAAATACAGTGAGTCGCAATAAGACCCGCAGCGCTTTTGCAGTTTCCAACGGAAAGTTGAAATCGTGTTGGTCTTTCCAAAAACAATTGAATTTGGAAGAGACCTTGAATCGGGAGCCTTTTGGCTCTAGGCTAGAGTGCGATGTCTTACATCTATACCACATGGGCCGGCAATCTTGTGCTCCTCTTGCTGATTCTCTTCCGGGGTGTCAGGGGCGGCATGCTGGGCCGATACAAACTGTTTTACACCTACGTGGCGTTCAGCCTGGCGATTGCGGTGGGCGCCATACCCGTGGTGCTGTTTTTCGGAATGGTGTCGCGGCAGTACTATTATTTTTTCAATGTTTCCAACCTGTTCTTGCCCCTGCTTCAACTTGCGCTATTGTGGAACCTGCGCCAGCGGATTATTGGAAATGACAAAACTCCTTCCGCCGGTGTATCACGTTGGGCTACGCTGCTGGTGGTTATGACAGCCCCTGCTGCGCTGGGAATGATTTCACTGCGAAACGTGGATGGGTTCACCCGCTACCATGCGTTTGCGCTGCTGGTGCAAGTGATGGCCTGCATGCTGGTTTGCGGCGCGGTTCGCTCCCGGGCGGACCTGGATCCAGGCCGGAACTTAAAGGGGATTCTCTTGGGGCTGTCTCTGATGGTTGGGTTTCAGGGAATTAATTTTGCGCGTTATCTTTTTCGTGATGAAACTTTCCATACTTTTAGTTTCTTTGTCCCCTTCATCTACGTCGCCGCTCTCATTGTATTTGCCCACACCCTGTGGAGCTACGAACCGATGTTTACGCGCCCGGCGGCCGAGTGGCGCGCCGCGGACTCTGACGAGGGACGACTGCGGAAAGTGAACGAGCAGTTGCAGCAGGCGCTCAAATCACTACTCTTACCCCGATGACTTATTTCTATGTAGTGGGGAGTTCCCTTATTTTGCTCTCATATGTCTTCTACCACCACATCTCCGGCCTGCGGTCCAACGAGCGAGAAATCCGGTCTGTAGAACAGATTGAGCTGCACCTGGCGCACATCCTCCGGCTGCTGGACGCGCCGGATGTGCGCCTGCTGCTGGAGATTCCGAGATCACGCCAAACGCTGCTGCTCGAGTTCTCCGATTGCCTGAGAAAGGATGTCCTGGCGCTGCTGCGGTTGAGGGCGCTGCGAATGACTTCGGTGCTACTGGTAGGAATATTTTTCCTGAGCTATTATCTGATCCGACTCAAGGCCCGTCTGTCCTCTAACCGCAATGACCTGCGCTTTCTCTCGGGGCTCGAGCTCGCCCTGTTCCGCACTCTCAGCTAGGCCGAAGGGATCTGTCCCTTCGGATCGGCAAGCGGGCTGCTGAACAGGCTCGCCCAGATTACCAGGTAATGCTCGATTAACTTGCGAAGATAACCCTGGCATTCCTGCGCCTTGATGAAAAAGAAGAAAGTGGTCTCACCCATTTTCTTCCCAAACCAGAGGCCCTGCTCATAACGCCGCCCCTCCTCCAGGTAAAGAACGAGGCGGTCCAGAAGAAAATCGCTGAGGCGGTCATGCAGAATCACCGAGGCCTTTCCCCCCCGAAGGGCAAACAGAGCCGCCCCTTCGGCGCCGCACAATGAAATGACTTCATTGAGACGAAACTCCTGAATTCTCCTGAGGTAGAAAGTGTGGCCGAGAGCTTCCGATATGGCCGTTTCCACCGGCCAGACTTGGCTGATGTCTGCGTCCAACACCCCCAGGATGCGAAACAGGTTATCGAGGCTGATATTGTAGAATCCGCCTTCCATGCAGGCGTAGGAACTAGAAGCGATGCCCGCACGGGCCGCCAGATCCTGGAGACGCATTTTCTTGCCCCGGCGCAGTTCCCGGACCCTGTGGCGCACGCAATTGTTGACAACTCCGTTTCTAGGCATGGAACACCTCGCGACGACAATTGAGACTTTCAGGATAGTCGAAATTCACTGGTGATGTAAAGAAAATCTTGCGTCAAGCCCCCTTTCACTCGCCCCGATCAGTGCGTAAACGGGATCCTGGGGCCGCCGAAATCGGACAGGACCGGTCCGGAAAAACTTTGGAAAAACCAAAATTGCTTTCAACCGGAAGCGACAGGCCGTAGGTTACGAATATGCATAATCCGGCTTTCCATCAGGCTGTGGCGACCCCCAAGGTGCTGGTCGCCGACAATGAACCTTTGGTTGTTGCCCTGCTCAAGAGCTTTCTCGAACGAAAAGGCTACGGGGTGGTCACTGCCTCAAGAGGGAACGAGGCACTGGAAAAATTCAAAGACGAGCACCCGCAGATTGTTCTGATAGAAGCACGGCTTCCCTCACCCAGCGGCCTGGACGTCTTGAGACAGATCAAGCAGCTCAGCCAGAGTGTGGGTGTGATCGTGGTCACAACCGCCGCCGACGACAGAGTCGGCAGCGCGGCGCTGGAAAAAGGAGCGTTTGATTATATCTCAAAGCCATTTGATCTCAGATATTTAGAAGGGGCCCTCTGCAGGATGCTGCAACAGCAACCCCAGGTCACTCAGGCCATGTGATTACATCCGAATTCCTTTCCCTTCCCTCCTTCCTCGCGCCGGCTCAAGATTTACCGTCAGTGTTCCAAATTTGTTTCGGTGAAAACGTAGCCGTTTGCTATTCTTTATAAATGCCGAAATGGCAAATCATTCGGAGGATGTTGTGCATCGATTGACCCGTGTTGTGAGCGCTATTCTACTGGCGGCACTATTGAACCTTGCCCTTCCCGCCGGTCTGGGTCAGTCCCAGCCGGGACGCCCGGCTCAGGAGCCGGAGACCGGCAAAGCCCAGCGGCCGGGAGGTTCCGGGGGGACCGGCCAAGAGACGGACCAAGCGCTTCCCTTTGAAGACCCGAACAAGGCGAAACCCGATGCGCCTCCAGCCTTGGACACCGACTATCTGGCCAAGCTGGACCGAAAGACTGTCATCGGGGAGGTCAACGGTCAGCCGGTCACCGTGGAAGACCTCAATCGTCTGATTGATTTCGCCGACCAGAAGCTTAAGCCCGACCTCAGCGGCGATGCCGCCAAGAGGCAGCTCTTGGATAATTATCTGGAAAACCGCGCTTTCTATTTTGAGGCTCTGGCCGAAAAAATGGATCAGGATCCGGACCTTGCCGGGCGCCTGGATTTGTTTCGACAGCAACTGTTTGCCAACGCTTATCTGGGCCGGGAAAGAAGGAAGGTCTCAGTCAGCGAAGACGACATGAGAAAATATTACGACGCTTACCGGAAGGAATTTGAGATACCCGAGATCATCAATGCCAGCCACATCCTGGTCCGAACCGAGCAAGAGGCGCTCGCCGTCAAGAAGCAGTTGGATGCAGGCGCTGACTTTGCCCAACTGGCCCGCGAGAAGTCCATCGACACGACCAACAAGCATCTGGGTGGCAACCTTGGTTTTATCGCCCGCGGTGCTATGCTGCCCCCCTTTGACGACGCCGCATTCAAGCTGAAGGCGGGACAGATCAGCGATCCGGTTCAGACGACTTTCGGCTATCACGTGATTAAAGTCCTGGAAGCGCGCCCCCGGAGAGTCCAGTCGTTCGATGAGGCCAAGAAGGTCATTGAAGCTCGCGTGATGTCGCTTAAACAAAACGAGTGGCTCAAGAACAAGAGGGACGGGTTGCGATCCAAGTATGGCGTCCGGATTCACGAGAAATATTTTGCCGCGCCGACTTCGACGTCCGGAGCTTTAGCCGAGCCCTCTCCCGCTGATCCTGGGGCCGGGCAACAGCCGTCGGAGGCCGCCAAACCAGGTCCGTCTGACCGTTACTGATCTAAATGGAGCAAATCCTTGCAACTTTTTAGCCCCATTGTCGATCAGAGAGGTTGAGCGACAACGTGGGGAGCACGCTTGCGCGGCGGTCCAGCCAAACCAGGCAAAAAGACGCGTTCTCGGAACAACACCTTGAGGCACTGGTTGCAAGAGCGAAAAGCGGTGATCTGGCTGCGTTTCAGGAGCTCTATCGGGGCTACGCGCGGAAGATCATGAATTACATCTATCGCCTGACCGGTTCCCGGGAAGACGCAGAGGACGTTACCCAGGAAGCGTTCATCTTGGCGTACAAAAACCTTCGGAATCTGAAGGAAAACTCCAAGTTTCAGTCCTGGCTCTACCGTATTGCTCAAAACAACCTTTACCAGAAGTACCGGACTTCAGCTCCCCACATGGAATCGCTCGATGCGGAGGATCAGACTTCGGGCGCCGTGAGCCTGCACAGCGGCGGCAAGACCCCGGAGGAGGCGGTTCTGTCCGAAGAGCTTCGCCAAATCGTGCAACGCGTCATTGGCGAGCTGCCGGAGAAATATCGGCAGGTGTTCATCCTGTCAGCCGTCCACAAGTATAGTTACGAAGCCATTACCGAAATCGTGGGACGTTCTCTGGCATCAGTCAAATCCGACATCCATCGAGCCCGCGTGGAAGTGAGGGACCGAGTGAAAAAGTATCTGGGAGATAGCTATGGAATGTCTGACGTTTCGTGAAAGCCTCATCGCCTACCTGGATGACGAAGTCACCGAAAAGGAATCGGAACTGATCGAAGGGCATCTGCATTGCTGCTCCTCCTGCGCTGCCGAGCTTCAGTCGCTCTCCGTCTCTTATCGCATGCTGAACGATGCCCTGGAGACGATCGATGTTTCTCCCGAAATGTGGCCTCGCATTGAAGCAGCCATTCGACGCAGGGCAGAAGTTCCCGGGTCCGGGTGGCGCAGCTCTCCGGCGTTATGGCTGCCACCCCCGCTGCGCCCATGGGCTGCATCCCTGATAGCGGTGGCGCTGCTGGCCGTATCCGCGTGGCTGCTTTCTCCCGCGTTGCAAAAACCGGATCCACAGCTTGAAGAGCTGCGACAACAGCTCAGTACCATGGTGGAGGAAATGGATCAGCAGGACACCCTGCGCCACAGCATGCCGCCCCCGTCGGACCAAGACGAATACGATTCCAATCCTTTTGCTCCCCAGCACGTAGTGTACAATCCCTTTCACGCCTCGGGAACAGAAACCAGGAGTCTTTTCGCGGGAGCCGAGGGCCGCGGCGGAACAACGGACTTCAGGGTGGATGAGTCAGAGGCGAAGGAAACCAGATGAGAAAAGGCATTGCCGCCTGTGCACTCGGCTTGGCTGTCCTGACCGTGGCGGGCCAGCAGAAGGAGGATTCCGCCTGGGAAGAAATTCGCAGAACGGCCGAAACACAGCATGAGATTGTGGCGCTTTGCATTTTGAAGAGTCACTTCAACCAGGTGCTGCCGGAAATGCGCAAGGTCTACTCGCTGAAATTTCCGGAAAAATATGAATCCATGCTCAGCCAGGAGATTGAAATCGTTTCAGACCAGTTGATGCACCAGAAGCAATACCAGATTGCACACCAGGTCATCGATGAAGGCTTGGTTCTCCTCAAGAGCAACAAGAACAAGGCCGCAGTCCTGAAGAAGAAGGCCTACATACTGAAGAAGCAGGGCCGGGAAGAAGAAGCGCTCCAGTACTTCAAGCAGTCGGTGGCCCTGGAGTCGGTCAGGCCGTGAAGCGTGCGGAGTGCGGAATGCGCACTCCGCATTCATGCCACTCGTTTGAATTCCACAATCGCATCCTTTATGATGCGAAGCGTGGAGCACGCACATGCCCGGTGATCGTCCACGCGCTGACCCACTCACTCGCAAAAAGCAGTGGGAGGAGCAGACCCTGAATCCGTCTCTGGACCTTTTGCCGGAGCGGGACGTCCCGTTTACCACTGTTTCCGGCCATCCGGTTGACCGCTTGTACACGGCCGACGACCTGCCCCAGTGGGATCGGGACTGCGACCCGGGTTTTCCCGGCGAATTCCCTTACACCCGCGGCGTCTATCCCAGCATGTACCGGAGCAGGCTCTGGACGATGCGCCTCTTTTCCGGATTCGGGAAGGCCGAAGACACCAATGCACGGTTCAAGTACCTGCTTGCCCACGGACAGACCGGACTCTCCGTGGCGTTTGATCTTCCCACACTAATGGGAATCGATTCGGACAACCCACTTGCAGAGGGGGAAATCGGAAAATGCGGTGTCGCCGTCGACAGTCTCGCCGACATGGAAGCTCTGTTTGACGGCATTCCGCTCGGCCAAGTGACGACGTCGATGACCATCAACGCGCCGGCGACAGTGCTGTTTGCCATGTACGTCGCCCTGGCGCAAAAACAAGGGGCCGACCTGTCCAGGATCTCCGGCACAATACAGAATGACATCCTGAAGGAGTACATTGCGCAAAAGGAATGGATCTATCCGCCGCGCCCTTCGATGCGGCTGGTCATCGATTCGTTCAGGTTTTGCGCCCAGCATATGCCGCGCTGGAACTCCATCTCCATTTCCGGATATCACATCCGCGAAGCCGGAAGCACGGCGCTGCAGGAGCTGGCATTCACGCTGCGCGATGGCGTTGAGTATGTGCAGTGGGCCATCGACGCGGGAATGGACGTGGACACTTTTGCCCCCCGCCTGAGTTTCTTCTTTGACTCGCACAACGACTTCTTCGAGGAGATTGCCAAGTTCCGTGCGGCGCGGCGCCTCTGGGCGCACATCATGCGCGAACAGTTCCATGCAGAGAATGAGCGATCCTGGCTGTGCCGCTTTCACTCGCAAACGGCGGGTTGCACGCTCACCGCCCAGCAGCCTTACAACAATGTGGTGCGCATCGCCCTGCAGGCGCTGGCCGCGGTCCTGGGCGGAACCCAGTCTCTGCACACAACGTCTTTGGACGAAGCGCTTTCACTGCCTACGGAAATGGGGGCCCAGATCGCGTTGCGCACGCAGCAGATCATCGCCCACGAGAGCGGCGTCACCAACACGATTGATCCCCTGGGGGGCTCTTACTTCGTGGAGAAGCTCACCCATGAGCTGGAGCAGGGCGCCTTGGACTATTTCAAGCGCATCGACGGCATGGGCGGGATGGTTGCCGCTATCGAGCGGGGATTCCCGCAAAGGGAGATCCAGGAGGCTTCCTACCGCTACCAGCAGGCGGTGGAGTCCCGGCAGAAAATCGTCGTGGGAGTGAACGACTTTAAGGCCGACAAAGACTATCCGGTGCAGACGCAGGAAATCGGAGCGGACGTGGCGACGCATCAGACCAAACGTCTTGCAAGAATCAAGCGCGAACGGGATAACCGGCGTGTTGCCTCGCTGCTCGGGGAAGTACGCGAGGCGGCCCACAGCGATCGAAATCTGCTGCCGATCATGGTCGAGGCCGTCAGCGCCTATGCCACCCTGGGGGAGATCTGTGACTCTTTGAAGGATGTCTTTGGCGTGTACCAAGAGCCGATGTTTTAGCAGAATGCTGAGCGCCAAGATTCGAATTCTGATCGCCAAGCGCGGCCTGGACGGACATGACCGGGCCGCCAAGGTCACCGCACGGGCTCTGGGCGACGCGGGAATGGAAGTGATCTACACCGGCGCAACCACCGAAGAAGTAATCCAGTTCCTTCGCAAGAACGTCAAGCGCAGAGCGTGAGCGCCTGCCGCCGGAAAACAGATCAAGGATCCTGTCGATGAGCAGCAGAGAGCTAACCCGGCTTGTCCATCAGATTTTCGCCGAGCACCACCCGCGCAAACCGGCTCCACCCGTGGATGCCCGTTTCTACGCTTACGCCAACCTCAACCATACGGTGCGTCTCCGGCAAGGCCGAATTTATCTGCGCCTCAGCGACATCATGGCGGATGCGCCCGTTCCAGCGCTGCGCGCCATCATTGGCATCTTGTTGCTGAAACTGGACCGCGGGAAACGAAGCCCTGACCTGGAAGCCGTCTACCGCGCCTATGCTGAATCGATTGAGGTACGCGCTCGGGTCCATCAGGTCAGACAGGAACGGGGGAGAAAAGTCCTCGGCGATCATAGCGGAAAATGTTTCGACCTGCGCGCGAGCTTTGAACGGCTGAACACCCGTTATTTTCAGGGCGCGCTGCATGTTTCCACGCTGACTTGGAGCCGTGCCGAGACCAAGCGTGTCCTGGGACACTATGACCGCTGTCACGACACTATCGTTATCTCCCGAAGCCTGGACGCCACATGGGTCCCCCCTCTGCTTTTCGAGTTCATCCTGTTTCACGAGATGCTGCATGCTTGCGTCGGAGATCGCTTCCATAACGGGAGGCGATACGCGCACCACCGGGAATTCAGGCGGGAGGAGAGGAAATTTGAACATTACCCGGAAGCGCACGATCTGATGAAGCAGTTTTCGGCGCGGATCCGGTAACTCAGCGACGAAGGCCGAATCTGAAGGGCTCAGGTCGCACGTTCAAGGTCGCAAGTCGCATCTGGACTCTTGACTTCTTGAGCACTGGGGGTGTCCAATCTGGTCGCAAAGATGCATTCTGCTCGTGCGACTTGCGAGTTGCGACCTTTGACGCGTTCACATCCAGGGTTCCAGTCTCCTTACCGCATCGAGCACCTGGTCGACCGAAATGCTTTCAATACAGCGGGGAGTGTCAAACTTGTGGCACCGATATCCCGGGCAAGGCATACAGGGCAAATCAGCCCGCAGCAACTGGCATTCCGCCGCCCAGGGACGCCAGGCATAGGAGTCGGAAGAGCCCCAGAGAGCCACGATTTTCTTCTTGCGGGCCGCCGCCAGATGGGTCGGCCCGCTGTCATTGCCGATATAAAGACCGCATCGATCAATCCAGACAGTCAGCTCTTCCAGTGAAAGGGGCGGAAGCCCGGTCAACGAGTCCCTGGCCATCCCCCTCAACTGCCCCAATTTTTCACGGTCGGCCCCGCCGGCGGCGGCCACGATCGGCAGCCCATAAGCGCGCTGCAATCCCTGCGCCAGTGCCGCAAACCGCGCCAGGTCCCACTCCTTGGTAAAGAGGGTGGCGAAGGGATGGAGCAGAATGAAACGGCCGCGCTGGATCCGCAGCGCTTCCATTTGATCGTGTACGCGCTGCTCCGCCTCCGGCGACAAGGCGACGTCAAGCTCAATGGCTTCAGGAAGCGGAATGCCCAGGTGCAGCAGCGGCGAGAGCTGGTGTTGCACCGTATGAACATGCTCGGCGCCCCAAAGGCTTCGCGAGTCGGGAACGCGCACGTCGCACCACGCCGCATAGCGCGCTGCAGCATAGCTGACGCGGCAGGATGCTCCCGACAAGACGGTAAACAATCCCGCAGTGGGCCCGGAATGCATGTTAAACACCAGGTCAAAGCGGCGGCGACGGATCTGCATCGCCCATTGAAGTCGGGCAACCGCCGAACCCCGGGAGGGGATGGCAATGACCTCATCCACGGCCGGCTGGTTGCGGAAAACCCCGGCATAGGGTTCCTCAATGAGCACCGAAACCCGGACAGCCGGGCGCCACGATTTGAGCGCGCGGGGAGCGGGCGTCATCAGCACCGCGTCACCAAGAGAGCGCAACCGCACCAGCAGGATCGTGCGCGCTCGATCCAGGTTGTCTCGGACGGCACCGGAAATTGCGCCGGGACCCGGAGAGGCCGTTTCCATCGTCAAATGCCGTCTGCCGGCATCCGAAGCTTTCGCCGGTTGTGGCTTCAAAAACAAGGAACCGCTCCTAAATTGTTCCGCCATCCGGTTCTTTAGATCTGGAAAGCGATGCTCCATCACGAAAGACTGGA
>JACQGG010000105.1 GCA_016199665.1 Acidobacteriota bacterium
AATTCTAGCCCAAGTTCGTCACGGAAGCCTTGGTCTGCCTTCTGCTTTCCGCCTTCTGCTTTCTGCCTTCCGCATTTCGCCTTCTGCCTTCCGCCTTCTGCTTTCTGCTTTCCGCTTTCCGCCTTCTGCTTTCTGCCTTCCGCATTTCGATCTGCGATTTGCTATCTGATTTGCGACCCGCGACTTACCTGACGTACCGGCTCATGGCCTCATCCCACTTGCCCTGTGCCTTGAGCAGCAGGTCCACTACCTCGCGCACCGCGCCCTGGCCGCCCCGTCGCCGCGTGACGTGACAGACGCAGCTTTGAATCCACGGCTCTGCATCCGAAGTGGTAATGGAGAATCCACACCGCCTCAGTATCGGAAGATCCACGACATCGTCCCCCATAAACGCCACTTCGGCATCGCTAAGGCTGTGCTCAGCTAGAATGCGTTCATAGTCCGTTTCTTTCTGATAGGAACGCTGGACAAGAATCTTGATTTCCAATCCTTCGGCATACCGTGCGACGCCTTCCGACACCCGGCCGGTGAGCAGCCCAACATGTAAACCGGCTCGCTGGGCCATGCGAATGCCGTGACCATCCAGGGATGAGAAACCCTTGGTCTCGTCGCCCGCGCCAGTCAGGTAATACTTTCCGTCCGTCAAGACACCGTCCACGTCGAGCAGTAACAGCCGGATTGGCTTCAGCTTCGCGATGAGTTCCAAGTATGTCAACATGGTCATGAATCGAAAGGTCGAAGATCGCAAGTCGCAGATCGCAAATCAGATAGCAAATTGCAGATTGCAAAGGCGGAAAGCGGAAGGCAGAAGGCAGAAGGCGGTCTCGCGTCGCAAAGACGCAGGTCGCAAAGGCGGAAAGCAGAAGGAAAAAGGCGGAAGGTAGACCGTGGAAATTCCTTAATTTTGGGATCGGGAATCTGCATCGTTCATTCTGTAATCTGTCATTATTCCTTTCTCATTTTCAATTCCAGAAGCCATTGTCCGCTTTCCGCCTTCCGCCTTCCGCGATCTGCCTTCCGCCTTCCGCTTTCCGCCTTCCGCCTTCCGCGATCTGCCATTTACGACCTTCGACTTCCCGCGACCTTCCCTTAGACCAGCTCCGTCCTCCAGAGATCGTGCAAGTGGATAATGCCCCCTAACACTTTTTCGCTGTCGGTTACCATCAGTGAAGTGATTTTTCGCGTCTCCATGGTGTGCAGCGCCTGAACTGCAAGATCCGAGGCGCTGATAGTCACCGGGTTGCAAGTCATGCATTCCGCGGCTTTCAACTGCAGCACGTCCTTCCGCTTCTCCAGCAGCCGGCGCAGGTCGCCGTCGGAAATGACGCCCAGCAGCCTTCCGTCCCTAGCCACGACGCTGGTGATTCCCAAACCCTTGCGCGACATCTCATAGATGACCTCACTCATTGCGGTGTCAGGAGCAACCCTGGGTATGCGATCTCCGGTCCGCATCAACTCAGAAACGCGCATGAGCTTCTTGCCCAGAACACCTCCCGGATGCAGATGTGCGAAGTCTTCAGGGCGAAAGCCCTTGCGATCAAACACGGCAACCGCCAGCGCATCGCCCAAAGCCAGTGCCGCCGTCGTGCTTGCCGTAGGTGCAAGATTGAGGGGACAGGCTTCTTTGTCGACTCCCACATCCAGTGCAACATCGCTGTTTCTTGCCAGCGTTGAGCTGGCATTGCCGGTGCAGGCGATCATCGAAACGCCAAGGCGTTTGATTCTTTCAAGCAGCCTCAGCATCTCCGGGGTCTCCCCGCTGTTGGAGAGCATGATCACCACATCGCCTTCTACAACCATTCCGAGGTCCCCGTGGATGGCTTCCGCCGGGTGCAGGAAAAACGCGGGGGTGCCGGTGCTGGATAACGTCGCCGCGATTTTCTTGCAGATGATTCCCGACTTACCCATTCCCGTCGTGACGACGCGCCCGCGACAATTAACGACCAGCTCCACGGCGCGGTCAAAGCGTTCGTCCAGGCGATCGGCCAGCCGCTGAATTGCCTCTGCTTCAATCTCCAAAACCTGACGGGCCAGAGACCCCTTCCCCGAGAGACTTCGGGGCTTAAGCTTCACATCCTCTGCCATGAGCCACCCTTGTCGCCGCCTGATGAGGAGCTCCCCGAGAGATCACGGGACCGTTAATCAGTCGGGACCGCATCAGGAGACAACTCAAAGCCGTCACCCGTTCCCTGCGATCGGGGTCGAGATTCGGGCAACACCCCCGGGCCGGGAGTGATGCACGGCGTCCAGTTCCATCAGACGACGCGCCAGCGGCTCGAAAAGGTCAATCTGCAGGGCGTTGGGACCGTCGGAGGCGGCCCGCGCGGGGTCTTCGTGGACCTCCAAAAAAAGACCCGCAATGCCCACAGCCACCGCGGCCCGGGCAAGGGGTTCAATGAATTCGGGATTGCCGGAAGATGCCGTGCCCGCCCCCCCCGGCATCTGAACACTGTGACCTGCGTCAAAAATGACCGGCACCCCCAATTGGCGCATCACCACCAGGCCGCGAAAATCAACCACCAACTGGCCATAGCCAAAGCAGGTTCCCCGCTCGGTCAGCATCACTCTGGAATTTCCGGTCGACATAAATTTGTCCACCACATTTCTCATGTCCCACGGGGCCATGAACTGTCCCTTCTTTATATTGACGGTTCGGCCGGTCCGGGCGCATGCCAGAATCAGGTCGGTCTGGCGGCTCAAGAACGCCGGGACCTGCAGCACGTCGACGGCTTGCGCGGCAGCCGGCACCTGGCCCGTCTCGTGCACATCGGTCAGCACGGCCATGTTGAACTGCTGCCGCACCTCCTGAAGAATCCGGAGCCCTTCTTGCTCTCCCGGCCCCCGGAATGAATGAATGGAGGTGCGGTTGGCCTTGTCATAGGAAGCCTTAAACAGCACCGGCATTCGCAGCCGGTCTCTGATGCCGGCCAGTCGTTCGGCGATTTTCAGGCAATGATCCCGGCTCTCGATGACACACGGGCCCGCGATGAAAAACAAGGGGCCTCCCGGCATTATCTGAACCTGGCCCGGTTGGAGCAGATGGGACATATCAGCTACGGTCTGACTCGCTCCGGCTGGCTCACGACCGAAACCGGCAGTCTCGCGGATGCACCCTGTTTCCTCAGGACTGCGGCCTCGATGAAGCTGGCAAACAGCGGATGCGGCCGCAACGGCTTCGATTTGAACTCCGGGTGAAACTGGCATCCGAGAAACCACGGATGATTTTCCAGCTCAATGATCTCCACAAAGTTTCGGTCGGGGGAATTCCCGCTGATCTTCAAACCGTACGAAACCAGCAATTCCTCATATTCACGATTGAATTCGTACCGGTGCCGGTGGCGCTCGGAAATCTCCTTGGACCCATAAATACGCATCGCAAGCGAATCATCCTGGAGAACACACGGGTAGGCGCCCAGCCGCATTGTGCCCCCCATCTCCTCGATCCCGAGCAGCTCGCGCAGCTTGTAGATCACCCGGTGAGGAGTCGCGGGATCGAATTCTGAACTGCCGGCATCAAGACCGCACACATTGCGCGCAAATTCAATAACGGCAGTCTGCATGCCAAGACAGATTCCAAAGTACGGAACCTTTCTTTCGCGTGCATAGCGAATCGCCTGGATCATGCCTTCGATCCCGCGTTTGCCAAACCCTCCCGGCACCAGGATGCAGTCGATCTCGCTGAAGGACTTCCGGGGCAGATCCTCCCCGGTCAGGCCCTCGGCTTCAATCCAGTGAACCTCAACCTTGACGTTGTTGGCAAGGCCTCCATGAACCAGGGCTTCATTCAGGCTTTTGTACGAGTCTTCATACTCAACATACTTTCCCACGACACCGACTCGCACGGCGCCCTGGGGGTGGTGGATCCGGTGCACCAGTTGCTGCCAAGGTTCAAGGTTGGGAGCCACCGCAGGGAGGCTGAGGTACTTGACAATGATCTCGTCCAGGCCTTCCTGGCTGTAAACGAGCGGAACTTCGTAGATGGAACTAATGTCTTTAGCCGTGATGACCGCCTCAACCGGGACATTACAGAACAACGCAATCTTCTCTTTCAGCTCTCTTGACAGGAATCGATCGGTGCGGCAGAGCAGGATGTCGGGCTGAATACCGATCTCGCGCAGCTCTTTGACGCTGTGCTGGGTCGGCTTGGTCTTCAATTCCCCGGCGGTTCCGATATAGGGGACCAGAGTGAGGTGAACAAACAGCGTTTCTTCCCGTCCCATCTCGTGACGCATCTGGCGAATTGCCTCCAGAAAGGGGAGGCCCTCAATGTCCCCCACCGTCCCTCCGACTTCCACGATGGCAACATCGGCTTCTTCTCCAATCCTTTTTATCGTGCTCTTGATCTCGTTAGTGATGTGCGGGATCACTTGAACGGTCTTGCCCAGGAACTCCCCTTTCCGCTCCTTGTTGATGACGGTCTGGTAAATTCGCCCGGTCGTTGAATTATTGTCGCGAGTCAGCCGCGCGCTGGTAAAACGTTCATAGTGGCCCAAATCCAGATCCGTTTCGGCGCCATCGTCGGTCACAAAGACCTCGCCGTGCTGAAAAGGACTCATCGTGCCCGGGTCCACATTGATATAGGGGTCGAGTTTGAGAAGATTGACCTTCAAGCCGCGCGCTTCCAGCAGGCATCCGATGGAGGCAGACGCCAGCCCCTTGCCCAGAGATGACAGCACCCCCCCTGTGGTAAAGATGAATTTCGCCATTGGACCTCCCCGCTGAAATAAAGCTGTCAACCGTCAGCCGACTGAAACATCCCCCTGACCCGCTCCAAATCCTCGGCTGTATCCACTCCCACTGAATCGTGCTGCACTTCCACCATCTGAATGGAGACGCCGTTCTCGAGGAACCGCAACTGCTCCAGTTTCTCCGCCTCTTCGAGCCAGCTCGCGCGCATTGACTTCAGGTCCTGCAAGAACTGCCGCGTGTAGCCGTAGATGCCGAGGTGCTTGAAGTAGTGACTGCCGGTGCCTTCGCGATAAAAGGGGATAGGAAGGCGGGAAAAATACAGCGCCCTGCCCTTCCCGTCACATACGACTTTGACAACCGCCGGATTGCGGTAACCC
>JACQGG010000111.1 GCA_016199665.1 Acidobacteriota bacterium
ATATTACACGCATCCGCGCAATTTATCCACTGACTAGCGGACCGGATTTTTTCGCAGCGCCAACTCTTGTTGAGCGCGTGGCATAATGTAGCGGAAATGCGCCGCACCTACCGTAGCGGCGATTCCGGGGTAGAGGTCACCGTTTGTTCTTATGAAACTTCTCTTATCGTACTTGAAACAGCACTGGAAACTTGCGGTTCTGACCCTGATTCTGGCGGCGACCAACCAGATTTTCTCGCTGCTGGACCCGCTGATTTTCAGATACGTCATCGACCAGTACGCCACCCGCTTCAGGGAATACACAACCGGAGAATTTTTCAGAGGGGTCGGAATGTTGCTTGCCGCCGCCGTGGGCGTGGCGTTCGTGTCGCGGGTCGCGAAAAACTTTCAAGACTACTTCACCAGCGTGATCACGCAGCGCCTGGGCGCTCAGATCTACTCGGACGGCGTGCGCCATTCGCTGGAGCTTCCCTACGCGGTGTTTGAAGACCAGCGGAGCGGAGAAACACTGGGAAAGCTGCAGAAGGTCAGGACCGACGTTGAGAAGCTGATCGGCACCGCAATCAACGTCGTCTTCATTTCGCTGGTTGGCGTGGTCTTTGTCATGGCCTATGCAATGACCATCCACTGGATCATTGCGCCGCTCTATTTCCTGACCATCCCGGTGCTGGCCGCGCTCAGCTCCGTCCTCAGCCGGAAGATAAAACGGATCCAGAAGGTCATCGTGGCCGAGACGACGGCTCTTGCCGGATCCACGACGGAATCGTTGCGCAACATCGAACTGGTCAAGAGTCTGGGACTGGCGCAGCAGGAAATCCGGCGGTTGAACAGCACCACCGCCAAGATCCTGGAACTGGAGCTGAAAAAGGTGCGCTATCTTCGCAGCCTGAGCTTCATCCAGGGGACTTCAGTCAACGCGCTGCGCACCAGTGTCATGTTCTTTATGCTCTACCTGATCTACGCCCAGGTGATCACGGTGGGCCAGTTTTTCTCCCTTTTCATCTATTCATTCTTCATCTTCGGCCCGCTGCAGGAGGTCGGCAATGTCATCAACATCTACCGCGAGACTGAAGTGTCGCTCAACAACTTCCAGGACATTCTGAACACTCCGCGAGAGCCCAAGCCGGCCCGGCCGGTAGCCCTGCCGGGAATCAACTCGGTTGAGTTTCGAGACGTGAGCTTCAAACACCAGACTGGTTCGTCCAAAGCGCTGGACGGGATCTCGTTCCGGGCGGCCCGCGGCGAGACTTTGGCCTTCGTGGGTCCGTCGGGGTCCGGCAAGACGACACTGGTCAAACTGCTCGTCGGCTTGTACCAGCCGGAGGGTGGAATGGTTTACTACGACGGGCATCCGGTCGGAGAAATTGCCCTGGACCCGCTTCGCGAGCGGATCGGCCTGGTCACTCAGGATACGCAGTTGTTCTCAGGCACCATAAGGGAGAACCTGCTGTTTGTCCGTCCGGAGGCCTCCGACCCTGAGTGTCTGGATGTGCTGAGAAAGGCCGCGTGCCAGAATCTCCTGGCCCGGGCCGGCCGGGGATTGGATTCGGTGATCGGAGAGGGGGGCGTCAAGGTGTCCGGCGGCGAGAAGCAGCGGCTCTCCATCGCCCGAGCTCTGCTGCGCCGCCCCGATCTGCTCGTGTTCGATGAGGCCACGTCGTCGCTGGATTCGCTCACCGAGGAGGAAATCAGCGAGACGATCCGCGAGATCTCCGCCAAACAGGATCTGATGACGATTCTGATCGCTCACCGGCTGTCGACGGTCATGCACGCCGACCGGATTCTGGTTCTGGAGCGGGGCCGCATCGTCGAATCGGGACGCCACGCCGAACTGGTCGGGCTCAAAGGGCTCTACTACGCAATGTGGCGCCAGCAGATCGGCGAGCGACAGACGGTCGTCCCGCCGGCCATGGCGCGGGTGGGGTAACCCCGCCGCCCGGGCCGCCCGGCTCCGCATCATTCTGAGTCCGCCGGCCCCTGCCGGGGCCGGGAATGGAAATTTGGGCAAATCCCTCGTCCAGGGGTTCGCAAGGAGCGCTCACCCCTGGCTACCTTCCTGCCGGCCCTCCGGGCCGGTTCATTGAAATGTAGAAACTTCAGTGGCGGCTTGGTGCGGCCGCACTCCAAAGCGAGTGATCGAGTGCGACCCCGCACCCGGCTACCTTCCTGCCGGCCCTCCGGGCCGGTTCATTGAAATGTAGAAACTCCAGTGGCGGCCTGGTGCGGCCGCACTCCAAAGCGAGTGATCGAGTGCGGCCCCGCACCTTCAAATCCGCGCGCCTCAAAAAATTTCGGGGAACGCAAACGTCAGGACCGCGTTCAGGTACTTGTCGGAAACAATTACGCTCTTGTTCTTGGGATCCAGCGCAATGCCGCGCGGCTTGCGCAGGGTGCCGTACGGGCCGCCCACCGTCCAGCGCGGCGGAACATCCCCTTTGTCGTCGATGTTCCAGACGCCCACGAATGCCGTTTCCGTCGCCATTTCTTCTCCGGAACCGGGGCCCGGGACCGCAGCGATGATTTCGCCGCGTGGAGGATAAACCAGCATCTTGAAGATGGAATTCAGGCCGGTATTGGGGCCTCCGATGACCCATTTCGGCTTGACCTTCCCCTGGTCGGTGCGGTTGAAAATCAGGAGATGGACGTTTTCCGGATCTTTCGCCGAGTCGCCGAATCCCTTTTGAGTCGCCACCACCATCAGGTTTCGCGTCGGATCGACCGCAACCTGCGAAGCGCGGCCCTGGTCGGTGTCCGGCTCGAGAATTCGAATCGGCGCCACGTCTCCGTTCGCCTCTCTTGGGAAGACCAGAATCTTGCCCCCTTCGGGAACAAGAATCTCGTTGTTGGCCGGATCAATTCCAAGGGTGCTGGACCCCCCCAGCATGGTGCGCGGACCCTGGATGACTCGAAGCGGCGGCTCCTCCCCTTTGGCGGATCCGCGAAAAGTCAGAACCGCATGTCCGAACGGCTGCGGCACGACAAACTCGTCATGGATTTCATCGTAGGCAATGGCATGCATGGTCCGGCTCAGAAGCGTGGACTGTCCCTCAACTTTGCGAGTCGCCTTCGCGTTGCCTTCCGCCACCCGGGCGAAAGCCGCAATCTGCGGATGGGCCACTCAGTTTGGAACCAAGATTTCCTCGCGCCGCGTGTCGTATCCGGCTGCCCCGGGGTTCCCGATCGCCAGGGCGATTTTTCCTTGAGGAGCGTTGCGGATTGTTC
>JACQGG010000117.1 GCA_016199665.1 Acidobacteriota bacterium
CCCACCTACGGCGGCAGCGGAGTGGTGGCTTCCGAGTTGGGGAAGAGCCTGGCGCAGCGAGGGCATGAGATTCACTTTATCTCTTCCTCGCTGCCCAACCGCATTTATGAGCTGACCGAGCGCATTCATTTTCATGAAGTCGAAGTGATGGACTATCCACTGTTTGAATATGCCCCGTACGCGCTGGCGCTGGCGACCCGGATGGCCGAGGTGGCGGAAAAGGAAGATCTGGATCTGCTGCATGTTCACTACGCCATCCCGCACTCTATCAGCGCCTACCTGGCGCGGGAAATGCTGGCCGAGACACGGTATCTTCCCATCGTGACCACACTGCACGGAACCGACATTACCCTGGTGGGCCGCAACCACAGCTACCTGCCCATTACGCGGTTCGCCATTCGGGAGAGTGATGGAGTGACGGCGGTCTCGGGTTATTTGAAGAAAGCAACCGAGCGGGAATTCTGCTGCGATTGCGAGATCGAAGTGATTCCCAATTTTATTGACGGGAAAGCCTTCCAGCGGCGATTCTCTGCAGCTCTCCATCGCCGGTTTGCGCCCAACGGAGAGCGTGTCCTGGTCCACCTTTCCAATTTCAGGGCGGTCAAACGGGTCGACGACGTGGTGAAAATCTTCGCGCAGGTGCAAAGGAAGTTTCCGGCAGTGCTTCTCCTTCTGGGCGACGGAACGGAGCGCCCTAATGTGGAATTTCTGGTCAGGGAATCCGGACTGTCCGAGAAGGTCTTCTTTATGGGGAAAGTCAACGATCCGGATCAGTATTTGTCCATCTCGGATCTCATGCTCTTGCCAAGCCAGTTGGAAAGCTTCGGTCTCGCGGCGCTGGAGGCCATGGCCTGCGAGGTCCCGGTGATCGCCACTCGGGTCGGCGGCCTCCCCGACGTAGTGCTGGCGGGCCAGACCGGATTCCTGGCCCCCGTCGGGGCAGTCGACGAAATGGCCGCCTGTGCCGTCGAGTTGTTGTCCGATGAGGCCCGCCTGCGCGAGTTTGGCGCTAATGCCCGGCGCCACGCGCTAAGCTCGTATGACCGAGACCAGATCGTTCCCCGTTATGAGGCCTTCTACCAGAACCTGATCGACGGAAAGCAGCGAAAAGCGCAATAGGGGCATGAGCGGGGGAGCGGGAATCTTGCACGCCGGCCGAGCCAGGTGAGAAAGCGGCCCAATGGGCACTCCGGCTGCCTGCGCGGTGCTCCCGCCGCCTCCGAACCGCGACGGTTACGGAGTGGTGCGGAGAATCAGAGTCGGCTACTCCAAGGCCTTGCGGAAAGCCGCATCCACCGAGCCAAATCTTTCCCGCTGCTTCCCTGACGGTCGCGGTTTGGGCGATTACCTTCCTTATGCCCTGTCGCCATGCCCTGTCGCCGTGAACGCAGCGCCTGCCTTACCGCAGAGCGGCCCGAGCGGCGTGAATGATCTCATCGGCAATCTCTTGTTCCCGCGACGAGGGAACTCCGGAGCGCGGTAGATCGTAGCGATTCATCCAACTCGGTGCCGAAGGCAGGGACGCTGCCACCAGATAGAGCTGCAGGATGAGGCGGTTGCCCGCCGGGGTGACGGTTCCGGTAACGAGCAGATCGGCGCCCGCCGCCGATCCAACGGCGCGCAGGTCTCTCTGGTCTCTCTCAAAGGGTCGCAGTTGTTCCAGAGGAATCGCCGCCAGCTCTCTGGATTCGGCGATCCGGACGACAATCGTCTCTCGAAGGTGTTCCAACAGCGCTCGAGCTTCCGGATCAATTGGCCCCTGAAATGGAAGTACGGCAACGGCTTTGGGAAGGGGCACGGCGCCAGGCTTCCGAATGAGCAGGAGCGTCCAGAAGGGGCTGGTCGCAACGGCGGCTACTCCCAGCAGAAAAGCAGTGATCCATAGACCGGTTGCCGTGGGCTTGAAATTCCTCCGGCGGACGGGCGTTGTTGTCATTTCGGCATTCCCGTTAGAGCAGCGATCGGCGTTCAGCCCTCAGCGCTTGACCCGTCAGCCTTCGGAGCTTGAAGCGGTTGCATTGTCATCTGCCGAGGAAAATAACAGCATATGCGTGACTTGGCAGGGAACAGGCGGCCGGCCGAATCCTCACCTGCCCGGTATGCAGCAGCTTGTTACCGCATGAAACGGGTCGGAGACGAACGCCTGAGTTGAATTGGAATCGGCGCCGATCGCATCGGACGAAAGGTAATCATGGCGGGCCAGCAGCTCCATGATCTGGTCGACGCCGCGGCGAACAGATGCGGTGCCCCGAGGAGAATTGTTGCAAAAGATGGCAAATGCCAGCCTTTTCCCCTGCAGCGACATCATGAATCCTCCGAGCGCTACGACATTGGACAGGGTGCCGGTCTTGCCAAAGATGCGCTGAACCGTGGCCTCACCTGCCAGGCGGTACCGGAGGGTTCCATCGACTCCCGCCACAGCAAGACTGGAGACAAAGTGGGGATAGTACTGCTGTGAAGCCACGTATCCCAGCAGCGCAATCTCGGCGTGGGGGCTGAGCGAGTTGTTCCTGGAGAGTCCCGAACCGTCGGAAATGGAGACGTTGGCCGGGTCGATTCCCGTTTGCGCCACCAGCTCCTGAACCACAGAAATGCCTGCTTCGGGTGTCGGCTGCCCGCGGATTTCCGTGCCAATCAGCCGGAGGAGAAGCTCAGCATCGCTGTTAACGCTCTGTTTGTTTATGATGCTGATTGCCTCCACCAGCGGCGGAGACTCATGCCTGGCCAGCTCCCGCATCTCGCCGTAGGCGATGCGCCGTCCGTGGTTGGACTGGGGCTGGCCGGCGACCTCGATTCCGTTGCGCTCCAGCGCCTCCTTGAGCACGTAGGCGGCAAAGGCGGCCGGCTCCTCGAGTGCGATGTACCCGAAAAACATCTTTTTTCGGACCGGCAGCCTCCCGGTGACGATGATCGTGTTGCTTTCTTTGACTCGGGTGACGCGCAGTGTGCTCCTGCGCCCGGTGGTTGTCAAAGCGCGGTTGACGACCTTGAAAAACGACGTCCTGGGTTCGACCGACACCTGAACCGGCTTGCCGTTCCGGGTCGCCACGACCCGAACCCCCACCATGGTATCGCTGAAACCGAAAGACCCGGCCGGCGGCCCGCGCCCGGTCTCCTCGTCCGTCTCGCCTTCAGGTCCCCCGGCTGACGGCTGAGATTCCTGCAGGTCCGAAGACCCCAGAGCCGTCATTGATCCTGACAAAGCTTCGGGAGAATAGAGGGAGTCGTCGCCAATGAGATTACCTCCGATTCTGCGCACGCCCTGGCTGCGCACCTGCTGCGCGATTTCGTCAAAGTAAAAGAGCGGGTTGTCGGTCGCAAAATTCTTGGAAAAGAACGGGTCGCCCCCTCCGCGCAACACCAGATCCCCTTGCAGAGTGCCGTCCGACTCCAGGTTCGGGCGGGCGAAGACGGCTGTCTTGAAGCGATACTCCGGGCCCAGGTAATGCATGGCGGCGGCGGTGGTAAAAAGCTTCACGTTTGAAGCTGGAATCATCGGCTGGTTTGAGTTGTGTGCGTAAAGGATCTGGTTGTCGTCCAGCGACAGCACCTCAATCCCCCAATCTGCACGATTATAAGGCTTTAGGCCGAGAACCTCTTCGATCTTGGCCTCCAGCGAAGTGTCGACGGCAAGTGTTGGAACCCTGAAACGGGAAGTGGAAGCGGGGCCGTTGTTGCCCCGGACTCCCGGCCGGCCCCCGGGTTCCACAGAGCGCCACTGCTGCCCGACTAGAAACTCCCCTCGGTCATATTCTCCGCCCGTCAGAGGGGCCAGCAGACACATCCCCGCCAGGAGGACGCATCTTAGTGTGAGGGTCAGCAATCGCGCTTTTTTCATACGCGTCACAAAATTCGAGCCACTATAACCCCAAAGACCCTTCGGTTGCAAGCAATTAGAGGCACACCGCTAGAGGCACACGGCCGAGCAGAGCTTCCACCCCGAAGACGGCGAGGTACGCGAGTTCGTCACGGAACCGCGCGGGGGAGTGTGTGTGTTGGCCAAACGATAACGAGCCGATGCACCTTGGTGGCAATGTCCGAACCGCGCGCGTGAGCGAGCGGCGGAGCGGTACCCGACCGTGGCGCTATCTGACGATCTTGCCGATCCGGCTCCAGCGGGTCTTGGTGAAGAAGTAAATCAGGCGGGAGGCGTAGAGCTTGCCGAGGTCCCCCAGGCCGGTCTTCAGGTAAGCGTCCGAGTCGTCTTCGTAGGACCAGAAAACCAGCAGCGGACGCCCCACGATCAACTCCTCGTTCAAAGTGCCCCAGTACCGGCTGTCGGCGCTGTCATCCCGGTTGTCGCCCATCATGAAATACTGGTGCTGCGGGATAACAACCGGGGCGACGGTGTCGCGGCGAAAATCCCCTGAAAAGAAGTGGAAGCCGCTGTTGGGACTCATCACGTTCGGATCGGAGTGGACCTTGTAGGCTTCCGGCAGGGGACGGTCATTGATGTAAACGTTCTTGTCCCGAACTTCGAATTTATCTCCCGGCAAGCCGATGGCGCGCTTGACATAGAGGACCTCGGGATTTTGGGGGAACTTGAAAACAATGATGTCTCCACGGCGGATCCTGTGGCCGGGGACCAGCGGAAGCCAGGAGTGGAGAGCGTTGCGCACGGTGAATTTGTCGATGATCAACCGGTCCCCGACCAGGATGGTGGGAACCATCGAAGGCGTTGGAACGGTCATTGGATGAAGGATGTAAGTGGTGACAAAGAGCGCCAGAATCGTGCAGATCACCGTGGTTACGAAATACTCGCGCAGCGTGCTGTACGCCCGGGGCGCCTGAGCGGGTGGCTCCGCACTGTCCTTGTCGGCTTGTCGTCGGAACACGGTTAGGGACGATCCTTTCGCCAAAACAGTTGATTATTACAGACGATCCTTTCGCCAAAACCTTTAATTATAGGAATAGACTGGAGGCAGCGCAATGCCATTCGACCGCACTTTCCTCCGCCAGCCCGGCCAGCAGTGCGCCGCTGCTGCGGCGCAGCAGCGGGTGTTTCCAGAGCGGATCCAACTCGACCAGCGGGACCAGCACGAACCGCCGCACATGCATGCGGGGATGGGGAATGATCAGGCTGAACGGCACGGGACGGCTCCCCGACGAGTCGGAGACAGCCACGGCGGGAGGCTTTCCCCGGCGCAGGCAAAGCGGATCAAATGCGAGCAAGTCCAGGTCCAGCGTGCGGGCCGCATAAGGCGCCGCCCGGGTCCTCTGATTTTGCGCCTCGATTCGGTTTAACCGCGCAAAAACCTCCAGGACATTCAGGCTCGTTTCCAGGCGGCAGACCGTGTTCAGAAAAGGCCCGCCCGCGACGGGGACCCCGCGCGGGAACACCGGGGTTGTCTCGTAGATGGATGCGAACCGAACCTTCCCGAGGCGGGCAATAGACCTGGCTGCCGCCGCAAGATAGGATTCCCGTGCCCCGAGATTGGACCCGACCCCGATCCAGGCGTGGCTCATCAAAATATGCTATCCGGGCGCTGCATGGTTCCAAAAGCGCCCAGCCCCTTCAGGAAGAAAGAGAAACGCAAATGGGACTCGTTCCTCACGTTGACGCGAAACTGCAGGAACTCCAGGGAAAGACCGCAGCAATCCCAAAAATAGTTGACGCGGGTCATGCTGTTTTGCAGCGCGGATCTCTGGATGTCGTAGTTGAGCAGCGAACTGGCTGAAAAGCCCTTCCACGGCTGGCCGTAGGCAATCAGGGTCTGAACCTGGTTGCTGGTGAAGCTTGAAGGATCGAGCTTGCGCGTCAGAAAGTAGGTGATCCCCCCAAACCAGCGGGAAGCGGAAAAATAGCCCGTGACGCTGGTGTTGCGGAACCGGCTGCGCTGCGAATCGTAGTCGGCGCGAACATCGGCGCTGTACCGGTAGGAGGGGCTGAAACGAAGCAGTGCCGTGACCGGAGAGAAGCGGCGTGGTTCGGTTGCATATAGAAAGCCGGTCAGCGTGTTTAGCGGGTAAAACTGGTTGACGCGGCCCTTTTCAAGCGCCCCGCCAAAGTTGCCGTCAACAAAATATTTCTGGGCAATCCGAAAAGAAATCGTTTCCAGATTCGTATCGCCTTCGTTATAGAAGTTCCCCCCTCGAAAGAGCCGCTGAGTGAGCGAATACTCCACCTCGTGGGTGTCGGCAACGGCATCGACATCGTCGAATCGGAGGAGGCGGCGATAGGGACGGATGCCGTCAATCCAGCGATAGCGCAGCTCGGGTTGTAGGCTGTGCCGCAGCCCTCCCCAGACTTTAAAGCGGCGTTGCAGGACCGGTCCCAGCAGGTCTAGCTCCGCCTGTTGGTAATGGCGCCGGACCGCCTTCCCCGCAAGACCGCGGCCGGAGCCGTCCCGGCTGTCGCTATAGTATGTTTCGCGCGCCCCGACTTTGGGGAAGAAAGAGAAGTAGCGAGTTTTAAGTCCGGTGTAGTAGAGGCGGGGAAACAGATCGAAACGCTGGACAAACTGCGGCGTTCGCAGCAAGGCGTCGGAGCGATTCAGGCCTTCCAGCGTCGACTCAAATTCCAGGTAGAAGCGATTTCCCAGCCGGGTGCCCAGCGAGCGGAGTTCAATTCGGGGAGCGCTTCGGATCACCACGCCGCGCGCCGGAAAAAAGGTTTCCTCACGACTTACCGAGGTGTTGAAGCTCAGCGACCCGAAATTATTGGTCAAGAACAGAAGCGAATTCTGGTCCGGGGCGGTGGCGGCGCGAAAAGTGTCGGAGAAGACCTGGCGGAAGGCGAAGTTGGAAACCAGGTTGAACAGGGCGACTCCCCGGAATCCGTTGGGCAGCAGTGTCTCAGCCTGCACGCTCATACTGGCGCCTCCCTGCTTGAGCCGGTCGCGAACCACGTAGCCGTTCAAATCGATTCGCGTGTCCGAGTGGGGGCGCGCGCGCAGCCGGCTCCCGTAACCGAGGCCCCTGCTTGAGAAATAATCGCCAAACAACATCAGATCCGCGCTCTCCCCCAAAGTGAGGTAGAACGACTGGCTGATGCGACGCCCCTTGTTGTTGGAAGTTCCCGTGCTGGGGATCAAAAACCCCGATGCTCTCCGCTTCCTCTGGAGAGGCATCCGCAGGTAAGGGATGTAAAGGACGGGCAGTTTCTTAAGGTGAAAAAGCGTGTTTCTCGCCGTCACCGATTCCTTGACCGTCACGGTGGCGGATCGCATGCTGAAACTCCACTTGGGGATCGCGTCGCTGCATGAGGTGACCAAAGCATCCTCTGCCTGGTAAATACCGGGACCTGTTTTGCGCACCACGGCCGCCTTGAAATAGAAGTCCTGGTCGGTAAAGCCCTCGGCGTCAAAGAAGACGCCCAGCTCGGTTCTCAAGTTCATCTCCATCCGGCTTGCCTGGATCCAGTGCAGTCCCTGCGTGAAGCGCGCTTGAGTCGCGCTTCGAACGACTTCAGTCTGCGAATTGTATTCGAGCGCCTCGGTGGCAAGAATGGCGTCCTTGTAAGTGACGCGCACGCTCCCCGTGGCGCGCCACTCTTGGCCGCCGGTGCGCTCGATCCGATCCGCTTCAATGGTGATGGCGCCGTCGGGACGCTCAAATTCCACGCTTGCGCGAGGCGACTGCTGGGCCCCGGCGACGAGCGGCGCAAGAAGCGCCAGGCAGCCGAGCCAGGTCAAGAGATTACGCATCCCTCGGTTTGTATACTGAAACGCCTCGAAAGGCAAACCGCCAGTGTCGTGGAACCGAAATGTGTGCCATCAGTCAGGCCGGAAGGGGCGGCCGCCATCAGCGCTGCCAGCCGGGGCCGCGTTTTTTGTTCACCACGTACTGGTAAACACCTGCTCCCATGAAATTTAACGCTGCTTCGCGTGGCGGATCACGATGGCGGGTACGCCATTCGAATTTCATTTACATCCTTCGTCATTACAACTTCTCGTGGAGGTGACTATAATTCTAGTCGATGCTGCGCCGACCTCGGTTCGACCTGGTATTCGCGCCTGAGAGTATCGCGCATCTCGGCGCGATCGAGCGCAAGTATCATCGGCTGATTCGGAAGGCAATCGATGGGCCGTTGCGTCATATGCCGGAACGAATAAAGCGCAACCGTACGCGGAATGGAAAAGCGGTGGCGGTTTTGCTTGCTCCCGTCAGTGACGATGACCTGGAGATGTTGCTTTTCGCGCGTTCGCCTCGCTTTCAGTCCGTGCTCGATAAGTCGCGACTGAGCATTAGGGTAGGTAAGAGGCTCTCGGCGCAAGCTTTTTGGAAAGCCGTCGCCGAGCAGCACAAGAACGAGAAAGCGCCAGACAGAGTTCGGAGAAAGAGCACAGAGAAACGATAGCGATGGACCACGGCAAAGGGTAGTCCCGCCAAGTGAGGGTATTGGACAGACGCATCCGCGCCATCAGGTGAGGAGAAGCTTCGGCGCTATCGTACTTTACATTTGGATCCGGGATATGAACCGCTTCAACGCATTCTTTGAATACATCCTGCGTCAGAGCGGCGGCCAACTCGAGGTCACCAGGACCGCCGCCGCCCTGGGCATCACGCGTCCGACTGTCGAAAGCCACCTGCGCGCTCTTGAGATCACAAATGCCGCCACACTCATCCGTCCCTTCCACGGCAGCGGCCAAAACGAATTAGTGAAAATGCCCAAGGTTTACGCCTTCGACACGGGCTTTGTCAGCTTCGCGCGCGGATGGGATCCGCTCCGGCTCGAAGATTTCGGCGTGCTGTGGGAGCACCTCGTGCTGGAGCAGCTGCAGGCTTGTTTCCCAGACCTGCCCGTGCGTTATTGGCGCGACAAGGCGGGCCGCGAGGTGGACTACGTGTTGGCGCACCGGCGCAACGAAGTCGATGCCGTCGAGTGCAAGTGGGACGCCACGGCCTTCGACAGTTCCGGCTTGCAGGTCTTCCGCAGCTATTATCCGAAGGGCCGAAACTACCTTGTCACGCCCTCCGGCGAGCCGCCCTACTTGAAACGCTACGGCAAACTAGATGTGACGATTTGCATGCCCGCCGACCTGTTGCACGCCAAGCCGTGACGAAAAGGACCCCTCTGATCTGAGCGTGCTCTATTACGAGCGATTTCGTTCACAGCAAGTTCACGGCTCTCGCAAAGTTGGTCCGTCGGCTGCCATGTTCTGACCGGCAGATCAAGGCGGATCTGCAGGACGCCAGGAATTTACCGCTGCAAAGCCAGTCGGTTGATTTCGTAATAACATCGCCACCCTACATTAACGTTTTCAACTACCACCAGAACTATAGGCGTTCAGTAGAGGTACTCGGGTGGAATCTGCTCCGTGTCGCGCGATCGGAAGTCGGATCAAATCGAGCCAACCGTGGCAACCGATTCTATACCGTCATCCAGTACTGCATTGACATGGCCAATGCGCTCCAGGAATTGGCCCGGGTGCTCCGGCCAGATGGCCGAGCCGTAGTTATCCTAGGACACGAATCCAGAGTACTCGGCGCACCATTCTACAATGCTGATATCGTTGAGAGAATCGCCTGCGGTTCTGAGATGTTCGATATTGTCCTTCAGCAGCAGAGGGTATTTACCAATCGCTTCGGCGAGTCAATTCGGGAGGATATCCTGAATCTGCGAAGAGAAGCCTACAGAAATGGCGACCAACTGGCCAAAGTTCTCGGCCGAAGCGTCGCGGTGGAAGCCCTCAATTCAGCACTGGCAACTGTGCCGACAAGCAACCATCCGCTGCTCATCGATGCAATTTCCCGCATCAACGAAATCACCGGCACACCCGTCTTCAATAGTCTATCGTATGCCCACTACCAGACCAGAGAGAAAGTCATGATGGTGAAGGAGAAAAAGGAACAACTCATGAGCAACGATGCACTCGCGCTTGCAACGCCCCATCTTGACAAGCTTGATGCCCTTCTGAAGAACCTACGGTTGCCCGCAGCCGACAAACCCAGAGTTCAGGAGGCACTCCAACGCTACCATGAGTGGATTAAGTTCCTCGACATGACTCCGGTTTCCATCATATCGACACAGATTGATGACGCGCTCATCGTTAGCAAGGCCAAGCGCATGTCGTCGAATATCCGGCAGGAATACAGGAGTGCAGAGGAGAGGCGAAGACACAGAGATGAGTACGTCAAGTTTCTCAATAGTTCCAGATACTACGCGGACGTGTTCCAGCGTATGATCGACAAGATTCAGCGCGTCGTCGATGACACGGATCCAGATGTGGACAAGGTATTGAAGCAAGGGCATTTCTGAATACACAATGTGCCCAACCAAGCCTTCGAGCGTACGCGCTCTTCGCGCGCCGCTCAAGGCCGACGTTAGACGGCAAGGACAATATAGATGCTCATTCAAGCGAGATCCTACAGCGCCATAAGCGGAACCGTGGTGAGCCTCCGGTGTCCGGGCTACCGGCAGGTTGGCACCTTCGATGGGTTCGTAAC
>JACQGG010000116.1 GCA_016199665.1 Acidobacteriota bacterium
CGCGAACCCTGGTGAGACTGGCCGCCGAAAAGGAGAAGCCAAATGGAGAGAGGCTGCGCGAGTATCGAGACTCCAATCTGGCGTCGCTGGAGCTCGATTTGTACTCCCCAGCTCCCATCTACGAGTCTTTCGAAAAGATCAAGCTGACTGACTCTCTGGAATTTCTGCGCGAACAGCTTGGCGAGGCGCATTCCCTGGTCGGGAAGGCTCTGGAAGGCCGAACCCCCGGGGAGGTGGCTGAAGAGGCCATTGCCGGGACGGCGCTGAAGGATGTCGAGGCCCGGAAGAAAGTGGCCGCCGGCGGCATGGCGGCCGTTCGCCAATCCGCGGATCCGATGATCCGGCTGGCGGCAAGGGTCGATGACGATGCGCGCGCGTTCCGAAAACGCTACGAGGACCGGGTTCAGGGAGTCGAGCGCGCCGCCTATGCGCTCATTTCCAAGGCCATTTTTGAGGTGAAGGGAACGTCCGCGTACCCGGACGCGACATTTACGCTGCGGCTCGCTTACGGCGTGGTGGAGGGCTACAAGGAGAACGGCAAGAATATTGCTCCGGCGACCGACTTTCGAGGCCTTTTCCAGCGCGCCTCGGAGCACGGCAACCAGCCGCCGTATCAATTGCCCCAACGGTGGCTTGATCGGAAATCAAGACTGAATCTGGCGGTAAAGATGAATTTTGTCTCAACGGCTGACATCATCGGGGGCAACTCGGGAAGCCCGGTGGTGAATCGCAGAGGGGAAATTGTCGGCTTGATTTTTGACGGCAACATCCAGTCGCTGATTTGGAACTTCCTGTTTGACGGCCAGCAGGGCCGCGCCGTGGCGGTGCATTCGCAGGGAATCCTGGAGGCGCTGCGCAGGATTTACGGCGCGCAGGAGCTGGTCAAGGAGTTGGTGGGCGGAAAGTAGCAAGCGGGAGGGGGTGGGACCAATGATTCGCTTTTTCTTTTGGATTTGCATCTGCTGGATGCTCCTGATGCCCTCGGCCGCATGCGCGGCTGATGCACTCGATGATTTCATCGATCGGGAACTTGAAGGCTGGGTGCGTATTTACCGGTCTCTTCACACCAATCCGGAGCTTTCCTACGGCGAGGAGAAGACCGCCGCATTGCTGGCAAGGGAGCTCCGGTCGTCTGGCTATACCGTCACTGAGAAGGTCGGCAAGTTCTCCCAGCCCGGGCTGCAGGCATTCGGACTGGTGGCCCTGATGAAGAACGGAGAAGGGCCGACGGTCATGGTTCGCACCGACATGGATGCGCTTCCTGTCGAAGAGAAGACCAACCTCCCGTATGCCAGCCGAGTCCGGGCGAGGAACGAAATGGGCGAAGAGGTCAGTGTGATGCACGCCTGCGGCCACGATGTGCACATGACTTCTTTTCTGGGCGCCGCCAAGGCCCTCAGCCAGATGAAAGACCGGTGGCGGGGCACCTTGATGCTGGTCGGGCAGCCGGCCGAGGAACGGGGCGCCGGCGCCCGGGCGATGCTGGACGATGGCCTGTATGCGCGCTTTGGCAAGCCGGATTATGCAGTCGCCCTGCACGATGACGCCTCGCTGGAGGCAGGCAAGGTCGGGGTTTGTGAAGGTTACGCCCTGGCCAGCGTCGACTCGGTGGACATTGCGGTTCGGGGCGTGGGAGGGCATGGCGCCTATCCGCACACCACCAAAGACCCTGTGGTTTTGGCTTCTGAACTCGTGGTGGCGCTGCAGACCATTGTCAGTCGGGAGAACTCCCCGCTGGATCCGGGGGTGGTTACGGTCGGGTCCATTCACGGCGGCTCCAAACACAACGTGATTCCGGACGAAGTTCACCTGCAGTTGACGGTTCGGTCCTACAAGGAAGAAGTGCGCCGGAGAATGCTGGCGTCCATTGAAAGAATCGCCAGGGGGCTGGCCCTGGCGGCCGGCATTCCGCCGGACCGCGCGCCGCTGGTGCGGGTGGGCGAGGCTACGCCGGCCACCTACAACAATCCGGAACTGACGCGCCGTCTGGGGGCCGCGCTGAAAAATGCGCTCGGTCCGGACAGCGTGGTGGCAAGAGACCCGGTGATGGGAGGCGAGGACTTCGGCAGGTTCAGCCTGCAGGGACAGATTCCTGTCTCGCTGATCTGGCTGGGCGCTGTGGATCCGCAGCGTGTGGAGCAAAGCCGCAAGCAGGGGATTCCTCTCCCGTCGCTTCATTCCAGCGAATTTGCTCCGCTTGCCGAGCCGACCCTCCGGACCGGCGTCAAAGCCCTGACTTCGATGGCGCTGGAGCTGTTTCGGAAACCCTAACCAAAGATATTGGAAAGGAGCAACAAATGAAACCGATGTTCCAAGGGGCAGGCGCCTTTCTTATCTGCCTTGCCATGGCGTCCTGCACGCAAACCGAATCTCCGAGAGACGCTGAGTCTGCCGCACAGCTTAAGCCGGCGCTGGACAGCATTAGCAGCGGGGATCTGCTCAATCATATTCGAATTCTTGCCTCGGATGAGTATGAGGGGCGCGGTCCGGGAACCCGCGGGGAGGAATTCACAGTCGCCTATCTCATCGAGCAGTTCAAGAAGTTTGGCCTGCGGCCCGGGAATCCGGATGGCACGTTTGTGCAGGAGGTTCCGCTGATTGGCTTTACCGGCACTCCGGCGGGATCCTTTTCTTCAGGCAGGGCCCGGTTGACGCCGAAATTTCCGGATGAATACGTGGCGGTCTCCCGGCGGTTTGTGCCGGAAGTGAAAATTGAAAATTCTGACGTCGTCTTTGTGGGTTACGGAGTGGTGGCGCCCGAATACGGGTGGGATGACTACAAAGGTGTGGATGTCAAGGGCAAGACGATCGTCATGCTGATCAATGATCCTGCTGTGCCGGATCCAGCCGACCCTTCCAGGCTGGATGAAAAAATTTTCAAGGGCAGGGCCATGACTTACTATGGCCGCTGGACCTACAAGTACGAAATTGCCTCGGAAAAGGGAGCAGCGGCGGCGGTCATTGTTCATGAGACGGAGCCGGCGGGTTATCCTTATGAAGTTATCTCCGCAAGCTGGGGCCGCGAGAATTTCGACATCGACAAAC
>JACQGG010000108.1 GCA_016199665.1 Acidobacteriota bacterium
CGCTCGATTACGTCGGCTTTGAGATCCCCGACAAGTTTGTTGTTGGCTACGGCCTGGACTACGCCCAGAATTACCGAAATTTGCCGCACGTGGCGGTCCTGAAGAGCTCTGAAATCCCTGAAAATTCAATAGATTGACTTGGGCCAGGGAAGCAAGTAAAATAGTGGTTTGCTTCTCGACAAGTTTTTGGTTAACAAGGAGGTGCATCCTTATTGGCTGAAGTAATCGTGCAAGAGGGCGAGTCCCTGGAAAGCGCGCTTCGTCGCTTCAAGCGCAAGGTTCAGCAGGAGGATATCATCAAGGAAGTAAAGAGGCACTCCTTCTATCTGAAGCCCGGCGAGAAAAAGCGCGTCAAGCAGGCGCTGGCCCGAAAACGGAGTCGAAAGAAGTCCCGCCAATTCAGCACCTAGCGTATCAGGTTTGCGATCGTTCAGGCCTCCCCAGTGGTGGAGGCCTTTTTATTTGGAGGAAAGCCGGAAGGCAGCTAGCCCAGGGCTAGAACACCGACCCCATGCGAACCCTCGATATCATTGCCGAAAAGCGTAATGGAAGGAAGCTCAGCTCCGAGTCGATACGGGCGCTGGTGGAGGGTTATGTCCAGGGGCAAATTCCCGATTATCAGGTTTCCGCTTTCCTCATGGCGGTCTATTTCCGGTCCATGGATGATGAGGAAACAGTCACCCTCACTCGCGCCATCATCGACTCCGGCGTAACGGTCGATTTTTCCGGATTGCCTTCGCCTGCAGTGGGCAAGCACAGCACCGGCGGTGTGGGAGACAAGACGTCGCTGATTGTCGCGCCCCTGGCGGCTTCGTGCGGGATGTTTGTGCCGATGATTTCCGGCCGGGGTTTGGGTCATACCGGCGGCACACTGGATAAACTGGAGTCGATACCGGGTTTTAACGTCAACCTCTCATTGGCCCAATTCAAAGAGCAGGTGGGTGGGATCGGCTGCGCTCTGATCGGCCAGACGGCGGAGCTGGCTCCCGCGGACAAGAAGCTTTACGCATTGCGCGATGTCACGGCGACGGTAGAGAGCATCCCGCTGATAGTCGCCAGCATCATCAGCAAGAAAGTGGCTGAAGGAGATACCGGACTGGTTCTGGATGTCAAGACCGGTTCCGGCGCATTCATGAAGACCCTGGAAAGCTCCCGGGCGCTGGCCGAAGCGCTGGTGAGAACGGGCCGCCTGCTGGGGATGGAAGTCACCGCGCTGATCACCAGCATGGAGGAGCCGCTGGGGCATGCGGTCGGCAATTCCGTCGAAGTGGTCGAATCGGTGGAGGTGCTCCGGGGCGGCGGCCCTGAGGATCTCAGAGAAGTTTCGCTGGCGCTGGCCGCAGAAATGGCGCTGCTGGCCGGCAAGGCACGCAGCCTGGAGGAAGCCGGAAACATTCTCAACCAAAAAATTGTGGCCGGGGACGCGCTGGAGAAGTTCCGCCAGATCATAGCCGCGCAGGGAGGCGACCCGCGGATTGTCGATGACGATCAACTTTTGCCGATGGCCTCGCACCGGTGCGAAGTCAAGGCGCCTCGAAAAGGATTTGTGAAGTCAATTCTGGCCGAACCGATCGGGAAGGCGGCTATGCTGCTGGGGGCAGGCCGTGAGACCGTGGAGGCTGGGATTGACCCTGCGGCTGCAGTCTGGGTTCGCAAAAAGACAGGCGAGGAGGTCGACGCGGGCGAACCGTTGTGCACTCTGGAGTTCAACGACGATCGCCGGCTGCGGGAAGCGATTGCGCTGGCGGAGAGCGCGTTTGCCCTCGGCGACAGCCGCCCTGATGCGGTCAGGCGGATCCTGGAGAGAATCGCGGCGAAATAGGCATTGTTGTACAATTTGCTGCACAAAATGAATCTGACAGAGATGCATGCCGATCCAGACGACACCCAGCGGCGTTTAGATGAGGCCGTTTACGCCATTTCTGGAAGGATGGCCGGGCCTCCGTCCGTCGGTCTCATTTTGGGATCCGGGCTGGGTGAATTTCTCAACGACCTTGCCGGCAACACATCCGTCAGCTACGCCGATATCCCCAATTTCCCACGCTCCACGGTTGTCGGGCATGCGGGCAATCTCATCTTCAATCGCATTGGGACGATGACGTTTGCCGCGCTGCAGGGACGGGTTCATTACTATGAGGGGTATTCAATCCGCGAAGTCGTTTTTCCCGTGAGGGTCCTGGCGCGGCTGGGGGTTGGGAAGCTGATCATTACAAACGCGGCGGGAGGAATTAACCGGACGTTCCAGCCGGGGGACCTGATGCTGATTGCCGATCACATCAACCTGATGGGCGCAAACCCTCTGACGGGACAAAATCTGGAGGCGTTGGGCCCGCGCTTTCCCGACATGTCGGAAGCTTACTCGCGGAAATTTCGCGAGCTGGCGCGCGCGGTTGCGGAAGAAAAACGAATCGGCTTGCAGGAGGGGGTCTATGTGGGCCTGGCCGGACCCAGCTATGAGACCCCCGCCGAGATTCGCATGCTGGCGGCGCTGGGCGCCGATGCGGTCGGAATGTCGACTGTCCCTGAGGTCATTGCCGGCCGCCACGCGGGAATCGCCGTCCTGGGAGTCTCGTGCATCACCAACATGGCGGCAGGAATTCTGGACCGGAAGCTGGACCACGCCGAGGTGATGGAAACCACGGTTCGAGTCAAGGACAAGTTCGCCGGCCTGGTGCGCGGTCTGCTGGACCGGCTGGCCGCCGGCGCCGAAGTGTGAGGGAACAGAGGGACTATCCGCGCCACTGTCAGTTGTCAGCTGTCAGTTCGGTCAGGGCCAAATCTCGGAGGGCTGATGCAATGAGTCTGATCGATTCAACCAGACTAAAACAGGCCGCACTCAAAGCCCGCGACCATGCCCACGCTCCCTACTCCCATTTCCGGGTCGGGGCGGCGCTGCTGGACGATTCGGGCGCCATCATCACCGGCTGCAACGTCGAAAATGCCACCTACGGATTGACCGTATGCGCGGAGCGGGTCGCCATCCTCAAGGCAATCTCGGAAGGGCATCGAAAGTTCCTCGCGATCGCAGTCGCCGCGGATTCTCCGACCCTGACACCTCCCTGCGGGGCATGCCGCCAGATCCTTTGGGAGTTTTGCGGCGACATTCCCGTTTATCTGGTCAACCTGCGGGGCGATGAAAGGGAAGTTCAAATGGCGGAACTCTTTCCCAGCCCCTTTGACCGCAGGCAGTTGTTATGAACCGCTCCAGGGTGCTTCTCTGGGGAATGGTTCTGCTTGCCTGCCTCGTCATTGTTGCGGGGCACCTGCTCCCGCAGGAGCCCGCGGCCGCCCAAAGTCCCGCCCAAGGTCGCGCCGTCGACCTGCTCGTTCGCAACGGCGATGTGCTGACGATGGACTCGGCCTTTCATGAATACCGGCCCGGGTTTGTCGCAATCACCGGCGACCGGATTACGGCGGTCGGTCCCATGACCGAGGCGGCCGGCTATAAGGCTTCCCAGACGATAGATGCCGCAGGCAAGATCGTCCTGCCGGGGCTGATCAACACGCACACGCATGCGCCCATGACGCTTTTCCGGGGTTTGGGCGGCGACTCAAACCTGATGGATTGGCTGCAGCAGTACATCTTTCCCGCCGAGGCGAAGAACGTCAATCGGGACCTGGTCAAATGGGGGACGGCCTTGGCCTGCTACGAGATGATCCAGTCGGGCACGACCACGTTTGTCGACATGTACTACTTTGAAGACGAAATAGCCGCAGCCGCCAAGTCGGCCGGAATACGGGCCGTCCTGGGTGAAACGATCCTGGACATGCCGGCCCCCGACAACAAGACGGTTCCGGAAGCGCTGGCCTACACGAGGAAATTCATCGAGCAGTGGCGTCGCGACCCGCTGATAACACCCGCCGTGGCGCCTCATGCGCCTTATACCTGTTCGCGAGAGACCCTGCTTCAATCCCAGGCGCTGGCCAACGAGTTTAAGGTTCCGCTGGTGACGCATTTGTCGGAGACCGAAGATGAGGTAAGAACGATCACGGGCAAATACGCGATGACGCCGGCCGCGTACCTGGACAGCATCGGCTTCTTGCAGGACTCCCTGATCGCGGCCCACTGCGTCTGGATCACGGACCTTGAGATTCCCCTGCTGCAGAGGCGCGGCGTGGGGGTGTCGCACAACCCTGAAAGCAACATGAAGCTGGCGTCGGGCGTGGCGCCGCTGAAAAGGTTCCTGGATGCCGGGATCGCGGTGGGGCTGGGGACCGACGGCGCCGCCAGCAACAACAACCTGGACCTGTTCGAAGAGATTGACAGCATGGCAAAGCTGCACAAACTGTGGCTCAAGGACCCGGCGTTTCTTTCCGCAAAACAGGCGCTGGCCATCGCCACACGCGGCGGCGCCGAAGTGATCGATCGGGGCAACGACCTGGGAACCCTGCAAGCGGGAAAACTGGCCGACGTCATCCTGGTTCGCACCGCAGAGCCGCCGGCCATTCCCCTGTACGACGTCTACGCGCAGCTTGCTTACTCGCTGAAAGGGGGCAGCGTCGACACGGTCGTGATCAACGGCAAAGTCATCATGCAGGACCGCGCCGTGCGCACCCTTGATTTTGGCGCCATTCGCCGGGAGGTGGGCCGCCTGCAGCGGCAGATTACGATGAGCTTGGGGAAATGAAATTCAAACGGGTGATTCTCATTGTGATGGATTCCCTGGGCGTCGGCGAAATGCCGGACGCGGCCCGGTATGGTGACGCTGGCAGCGACACGCTCGGGCACATCGCCGAGCAGCGGCGTCTGCAGATCCCCAATCTGCGGCGCCTGGGGATGGCCAACTTGAAGCGGCTGAAATCGGTCGAGCCGGCCGCGGCTCCTTTGGGCTGCTACGGGCGGATCGCGCTGGCTTCTCCCGGGAAGGACACGACCACCGGCCACTGGGAAATGGCTGGAATTCTCCTGGACAAGCCTTTTCCGATCTATCCCGACGGTTTTCCACCGGAGATTGTGCAGAGATTTGAAAGTGAGACCCGCCGGGGCGTGCTCGGCAATATCCCCGCTTCGGGAACCGAGATTATTGCGCGGCTTGGCGAGGAACAGCTCCGGACCGGCAAATGGATTGTCTACACGTCGGCCGACAGCGTCTTCCAGGTGGCGGCGCATGAGGAACGAATCCCGATCGCCGAGCTGTATGAAGGGTGCCGCAAGGCGCGCGAGATCCTGCGGGGCGAGCATGAAGTGGGCCGGGTGATCGCCCGTCCTTTTGGGGGCACACCGGGCGGCTTCAAGCGGACCGGGCGGCGCAAGGATTTCGCCATCGATCCGCCGTCGGTCACCCTGCTTGACATGCTGCGGGAGAAGGATCTGCCGACGGTCGGCATTGGAAAGATCGCTTCCATCTTCTGCTACCGCGGGATCTCACAGGAGATCAAGGTCACAGACAACATGGACAACTGCGATCGGATCCTGCAGAGCATGCGCGCGACCGGCACAGGCCTTATCTTCAGCAACCTGGTGGATTTTGACATGATTTACGGCCATCGAAATGACGTTCAAGGCTACGGCCGGGCCCTGGAAGAGTTTGACGCGCGTCTTGCCGAGATCCTGGCGTTGCTGAAAGAAGATGACCTGCTGCTGCTGACGGCCGATCACGGTTGCGATCCGGCGACGCCTTCCACGGATCACTCTCGCGAGTATGTGCCGCTGATTGCGTACTCGCGGAAACTCAGCGGAGGGGCGGACCTGGGGCTGCGCAAGACCCTGGCTGACGTTGGCGCCACCGTGTGCGACAACTTTGGCTGCCGCCTGCCGGCCGGAGAGAGCTTCCTGGGATTGCTCGGGTAGGTTAGGCGCTTACCGGCGCAAAATGAGTTTGACCGCCACCGCGGAGCGCTCAAACCCTCTTGCAAATGAATCCCGCAAAATTATAATGAGAAGCGAACCGTGCAACTGGGTTGAAATATGTCCAAATATGTTGAAAAGTAGATCAGATAACCGCAAGGAGTTTCGCGCCATGAAGAAAGGTTTCGTTTCTGTCGCTTCTCTGATTGTTCTTCTAGCCGGCCTTTTTTTCTGCCAGGCGTACGCGCAGGGGCCGGCCGTCCGCACGGGAGAGATCGCCAACATTGACGCAGCCGCCAAGTCCTTTGTGATCAAGACCAGCCGGGGGGAGACCAACATCCTCACGACCGATCAGACGTCCTTCAAAGAGGGCGACAAGGACATCAAGTTTGCAGACCTGAAAGTCGGCGACAGCATCAAGGTGTCGGGAGAGCGAAAGGGCAACGACGTGGAGGCCAACGAGGTCGTCCGAGAGCCCGGGGACTGACGCGCCTCCGGGGGCTGGGATTTTTGGGACGCAACACTCGTAAGCTCGGGGAATTCCAAAATGCGCAAATCCTTAATCATACCTTTTCTGTTTGCCTTGGCGTTGACCGCCTGCTCCAACGGCCGGAGGGAAACAGCGGAACGAATCAAGATGACTCAGCCGGCCCCGGCCAAGGGGCAAACGGCCGGCTCGTGGGACATCGTGCATGACAGTTGGGCCAGTGATGCCGACCGGGACCTGGTGCGCGACGCCCGGCAGGCGCTGGCCGAAGACCCCGAGACCGTTGCTTTTGCCGAGGCGGTCGGCATCGAGTCCAGCAGCGGATCTATTGTCCTGCGCGGCTCCGGCGCTTACACGTTGAACATGCAGGAGTGGCAGACGGTGGGCCGCAGGGTCAAAGCCGTCAAGGGTGTCAAAGCCGTCGAAATAAGATCCCGGGTGGCGGCGGAAGATTGACCCGGGCGTTCAAATCAGATCCCCCCGCCCAGATGGCCCTGCTTGCCTCGGAACCGCGACCGTCAGGGAGCGGCGGAGAGAATCAGACTCACCTACTCCAAGGCGTTCTACATGCGCACCGTATTCAGTGAAAGCAACGGTTAGCCGTTTGTGCAAGATTAGTGATTCCCGCAGTGGATCGGGCGTGCCTTGGTCGAATAAAACGCGCATTCATGCCGGAGCCAAGGCACTAAATCAGATCACCCGGCGGCGTCTGGGGGGCGGGGCTGAAGTGAACACTTCGCGGACCGGCTCGTACTGGCCGCTGCCGGCGCCGGGAACGTATTCAAATCCCCGGCCGATCGGATCGTCGTAGCGCACCGTCGTCCAGTCAATCCCCAAGGCGCTGTAGATCGTGGCCACGATGTCTTCATTGCGCACGTCGCGATAGGCGTTCCAGCCGTAGTGCACTGCCTTGTCCCCCATCGCGTCGGTCTGGCCGACGACTCCGTAGGGTCTGACACTGGCGCCGGCAAAAAGGACGAACTGGCGGGTGAAGTGGTCCCGCCCTCCCTGGCCGGTCACTTTTCCCACCGTGCGACCGAACTCCCCCTGCACCACAATCAAGCTCTCATCCAGCAGACTCTTGCCGGGAGTTTCAGGCGAAGCGGCCGCGCCCAGATCGGCCATCAGGGATCCCAGGCCGGTATCCAGAGTCCTGGAGGTTGCATAAATGCCGGCGTTGGGCGCGTAGATGCCGGAATGCTGGTCCCACCCGCCCAGAGTAATCGCAATGAATCGCGTTCCGCGGTTCGCCCGCAGCAGATTCCTCGTCACGATGCATGCGTCGGCAAATCCGTTGCTTCCATAGCGGGTGCGCTCCGCTGCGGTGAACCTGAAGGCGGTGGCGACTTCAGCGCTTTTCATTAAAGTGACGGCCGCCTCGGTGTAATCGTCCAGGTCTTCCGCTTTTTTTCCGAGCGGCGAATTGACGCGCAGCGGGCCGTCAATCTGCTCCAGAAGGGCATAGCGCTCGTTGAACCGCGCCATCCCGTCGGGATGGTTCAGGCTGCTCAGCCCCCCCTGGCTGGGGGTCACGGAAAAAGGCGCAAAGCGCGCCGACAGGTACCCGGACCCCGGGATTCCGCCGGCATTGAGCGCAACAAAACCGGGGAGCACATCGGTTTTTTTCCGGCGCGTGTCGGCTTCCAGCGCCACCACGGCGCCAATATGCGGGCTGATACTCCCCAGCGGACCCGTCGGATTCCGGCCGATCTGGGCCCAAACGGTGGAAAGCTGGTGGACGGCCGCTTTGGCCATCGCCGACCGAACGATTGTGATGCGGTCCAGGCGGTCTGAAATCGTGGGAAAGAGCCTCCGGGGAATTGTGATTCCGCCGTAGGTTTCCGGCTGAAAATCCTTCGGAGTGCTTTCCGTCTGCTTGAAGTCAAACGTGTCCACATGGCTGGGACCGCCTCCCAGAAAAACAAAGATGCAGTTCCTGGCCGAACCTTCCGTTGCCGCCTTCGACTGAGCCAGAATGTCAATGGGCCGCAGGACCCGTGTGAAGTAGTAGCCGGTCAGAGCGCTGCCCGACACGCGAAAAAACTCGCGGCGGCTGAAGCCCGGCCCAAATAAGTGAGGCAGGCGGGCATGCCGGCCGTCACAGCACTGGGTTTTGCACTTCATAACGTTTCATTCCGGATCGAGGCGGGGTCCGACAAAAATCGACCCCTGACAACCCAGACTCAATAATTGAAAATAAAATCCACCTTGTTCAGAAGAACAAACTGCAGGTCTTCCAGCCGGGTGGTAATCGCTCCCTTGGTAATGTACCCTATCGCGTCAGCCTGCTCCTCGGGAGTGGGCCGCCGGGACAACGTCGCCAGGTAGAGCTCATTGATCCTATCCAGAGGAGTGGAGATGCCTTTTAACACTCTGGCCACAGTGCTGGTCGGAGAGTTGCGGCTGATCCGCGACGTGACAAAAGTGTTGTTCATCATGTTGAGTTCCTGCGCCAGCGAAGACTCACCGGATCGCATTACAGAGTCGCGGTTTCCCCGCAGGAAAACGTCCATGAACACCCTGGAAGACCCGTTGTTGCGCGGCTCGCTCGTGTCCGGCAACTGCATTGCCCAAGGAGTCTTGTCCGTCTTGAACTGCACCTCAAACAGGGGATTGGGAGCCACGTTGGTCGCCTGGACGATGGCGTCATGCAACTCTTCCGCCTTCAGCCGCCGCGGGAACTTGCGGGCAAAATAAGGAATGTAAGCGTCCGACCACTCCCCCTCGTACCGGGAAGAAAGCTGGTAGGTGGACGATTGCAGGAGCAGCTTCACCATCCGCTGAAAGTCAAAATTGGTATTGATGAACTCATCCGCCAGCGCCTCCAGAAGTTCCGGATGCGTCGGCTGCACTGACCAGTCACCCGGGAGCGCGCTGCCGGGATCCAGACGCAGCAGATCGAAGTTCTCCGCCGGTTCCACGATGCCGATTCCAAACAGCTCTTTCCAGATATAGTTGACCGTGGCGCGCGCAAACTGCCGGTTTCCCGGCTTGCTGCTCAACTGCCGCGCCAGAGCCACCCGGTAAGGCTCGCCCGTCGCAGGAGCCTCGTTGGTGAGGATAAACCGGGGCGTGGCGATGTTCGGCTCGCCCGCCAGTGGCCGCCGCGGCGTCTTGTTGCCCGTCGTCGTGTTGAGGCGGTAGTCGCCGCTGGCCGTCTCCTTAATTAGAAACCGGTTGTAGAGGACCTTCGGGTTGACCGGGTCGGGAACCCGCTCTGCAGCGGGGAAAGTAATCCTGGAGAAGTGGGCCGCCATTCCCCAGAAATCCCGCCTTGTCTTTGACGTCAGGAACAGATTGATGCTGTTGGTATGGCCGGCGCCGTCGTGGCAGGAGAGGCATTCCAGGCTTAGTCCCAGAAAGCTGGATCCCACGGCCGCGGCCAGATTGTCAAAGGTATCCTGGGCCGGTCCGTTCCCCTGCCTCCAGCGCTGGATGAAGTTGGCGGCCCCATCGTCCCAGTTATTCCCTGTCGCCGTAATCATTTCCGCCGCAAACTGGTTGTAGGGCTTGTTGGCCTTCAGCGAATCGTGAATGAAGTCGTACCATGCGTTGCGCCCTTGGACGGAGAGATTAATCTGCGTGGAATTGCCGATCTCCTTCACCAGGTCTCCCAGGAAGTTGCTCCATCGGTCCACGTATTCGGGGCTGGCAACCAGGCGCTCAATCAAGCTGTCGCGCTTGGCCGGATCGCCATTGCCAAGAAAGTTGCGGACATCATCGGCCGAAGGGATCCGTCCCGTGGCATCCAGAGTGGCCCGCCGCAAAAACTCTTCATCCGACGAGAGCGGCGCCGGGTTGACGCCGTCGCGGCCCATTTTGTCAAAAATGTGGCGGTCGACAAGATTGTGCGGCTGTGCCTTCACCCCTGGCTGCACCACGGCAGGAACGCCCTTCAGCCGGACGGCAATTTTGTTGATTTCACGGGAGTTATTGGAAACGTACAGCGATTCGTGGGAGGCATAGAAGGGACAGTCGCCAAACGAGCTTTCCTCGGCGTAACCGCTCGCCGTTTCAGGCGAAAACGCTATGATTGCCAGCGCCGCGGCAAAGACTCCGGCCGCGGCAGTGATGACTTTCCCTTTTATAACACCGGCGGACGACACTCTGGCGGACCCTCCCCAACCTGGGTTTTAATGCAACTTGATGACCACATTTCATTATAAACTCAGAGGGGATAAACGAAAAGTGATTTTAATCATAAGAGATACTTAAGGCCGCCCGACAACGCCACGAGAGTCGACTCTGTGCGTGTCCACCGCCGAAAGTCAATGTCCACTCCTCCAAATGTCTCTGGACTGTCTAAATCAGCCTCCAATGACAACACCGCGAGATAACCGGCCGAACCGCGACCGCGGGGAGCGGCCGGGAGCACGGGGCTCATTTGATGCGGCTTCACACAACGCCTTGGGAGCGGCCGATTCTGATTCTCCCCGCCACTCCGTAACCGTCGCGGTTCAGTCCCCAGGCGACAGAGGCCAGGCGCCACATCGTTTTCGCTGTTGCCCCTTCCCTTGATTTCTGGCACTTTAAAACTATGGAACTGAAACTGGCTCTGGGACAAATCAATCCGAAAACCGGCGATATCTGCGGCAACGTGGACAAGATTCTGGAATACGCCGACCGGGCCGCGCAGATGGGCTGTCACCTGATTGCCTTTCCCGAAATGGCGGTCCCCGGCTATTGCCTGGATGAAAAGCTGATGATGAATCAGCGATTTCTGCGCGAAAACAGGCAGGCGGTGATGGAACGCATTGTCCCTGCCAGCCGGAAGATCACGATCATTGCCGGATTTCTCGATTTCGACACCGCCCGGAGGGGACCCGACGAGAGCTGGATTCGCTATAATGCCGCAGCCGTCTGCCAGAACGGGGCTTGTGTCCGCGTCGTGCACAAAACCCTGCTCCCCAATTACCGCTACTTCGAGGACAAGCGCTATTTTGCCCCTGGAGTTCCCGCGGCGCCGTTTGAGCTTGAACTGGGCAATCGCCGGTTCAAAGTGGGAGTGGAGATCTGCGAGGACTTGTGGGATGAAAACTACCCGGTCAAGCCGACCCAGGAGCTGGCACAAATGGGAAGCCGGCTCATTATCCTGATCAACGCCTCCCCTTATGTATGCGCTTCTCCGGGCCGGCTTGATTCGAAGTATTTCCGGCGGAGGGAACTCGCCCGGGAGCAGGCGCGCCGCCATTCGATTCCCGTCGCTTATGTGAATACGGTCGGTGTCGGAGATAACGGCAAGAACGTGATCCCGTTTGACGGAAGCAGCTTTACGGTTGATTCCGGCGGCCGCACCATCCAGAGATGCCGCCAGTTTCAAGAAGAGCTGGGCGTGGCCGCCTTGCGCATCGAGGACGGCAGCGGCGATCCGGTGGCAGACCCCCCCTTCCATCGCGAAGCGGAAATGTACCAGGCGCTCTGCATGGGGGTCCGCGATTACTATCAGAAGCTCGGCATCTTCACCGGAATCCTGCAGAGCCTCTCCGGCGGCATCGACTCGGCACTCGGGACCTGCATTGCGGTCGATGCGATGGGGAAGGAGAAAGTGGCCACCCTGGGGATGCCCAGCCGCTATAACTCCGACGCCACGCAGGATATTGCGCGCACGGTGGCCCGCAACCTGGACATCGAGTACACGGTGGTGCCGATCCAGCCGATCGTAGATGGAATCCTGGAGTCCTATCGAAGCGCTTTCGGCGATTTTCGGCAGCGAGTCAGCGTCGAGAACATCCAGGCGCGCGTGCGGGGAATTCTCCTCATGGCGCGGTCCAATGACCGTAACGAGCTGCTGCTGAGCAACGGAAACGAGACGGAAATCGCCACCGGCTACAGCACGCTCTACGGAGACATGTGCGGAGGGCTTTCCGTCATCGGCGATCTCTCCAAACTGGACGTCTACGCGCTGGCCCGGCATGTCAACCATCTCCACGGCCGCGAGATCATACCGGGCGGCGCTTTCTCCATCACGCCCAGCGCAGAGTTGTCCCCGGGACAGGTGGACCCGTTTGATTACCTCGTGGTCAGTCCCCTGATCGGTGAGTTCATCGAGCAGCGCCGGACGCGCCAGGAGCTGGTCGGGATGTTCCAACAGCGAGCTCTAGACTACGCGCTGTTCCCCCCCGACAGCCAGGGACGAAGCATCTACGACCGGTACGACGTGGACAGTTTTGCTTCGCTGGTGAGGAAAACGTACACGCAGTTGACGCGTTCGGTCTACAAGCGATTGCAGGGCCCCCCTATCATCGTGATTTCAGAGCGGGCCTTCGGATTCGATCTGAGGGAAACGCTGCTCAATTTCTGGGATTGATCATGGGCCAGCCCGTCATACGAAGCGAGCAGGAGCGGGCGGCATGGACCATGCTCCGGACGCTTGCCGAGGAGTATGCGCTTTCGCCGATGGAGCAGTCATTTCTGCTCCATGCGGTCGGCAGGGTCGCTTTGCGCAACTCGCTTGAAAAAGGCGAGATTGAATGGACTGCAAGCAGCCGGAGGATTCGCCTGTCCATCAGCGACAGCCGCGTGATTGCGGGCATGGAGGCAACGACGCCGCTGGCGCTCTCTCCGGACACAACAGAAGAGGACGCCGACAGCGCCTACCACCTGGCTGAAAGGCTGCTGGACCTGCATGAAATGCCGGAACAGGAGCGGGTGGGGCTGTACAGCGCGCTCCCCTGTCTGGCATTTTACGCCCTTCAGGGCTGCTGCCTGACCTGGAGAGTCACGCCTCCTTTTGGGGGAATCACCGCCGGGGAATGCGCCTCCCACCCCCCTAAGCGAAGAAGGGGAAAGAAAAGGCGCCGCCGGTGATCATCGCGGCCCGCTGGTGCGAATGAACGCCAATAAACGCCGGGGGCATGCCGGGCGTCTCGCTGGTGGCCGCGAATGAACGCCAATAAACGCCGGGGGGTGTGCCGGGCGTCTCAGCGCCGCAGGTAGGCAGCAATGGTGAACCCGCCGCCCATCCACAACTATTCGTATCCCTTTGCGCGCGTGCCGGTGGCAGACGGCCAGCGATAGCGAACCCGCCGCCCATTCGCGTTCATTCGCGGCTCGCGTTCATTCGCGGCTCATTCGCGGCTCGCGTTCATTCGCGGCTCATTCGCGGCTCGCGTTCATTCGCGTTCA
>JACQGG010000109.1 GCA_016199665.1 Acidobacteriota bacterium
CCGCGCCGCTCCCTGGCGGTCGCGGTTCGGTGACGAACTTCGGCTGGCGGCAATCATACGACAATCTGGAAGGGGCGGCAATGGTGGCGCCAATACAGGACGGACCGCCGGCTGCTTTCGGTCGCAAGAATCACTTTTCTTGCACTCACCGCCGAGACTTCGCGCGGCGTAGCCGCAACCAGAGCCACCGTGCCCTGGAAGGGCGGCCGATGTTAGCCGGGGCAAGCGCGCAACGCGCAGCCCCTGGAGAACGGCGCCTTCATCGGCTTGGGCGCCCTGACGGGGCGCCGGGCCGGACCTCCCCCTCACACGCCCCTCCAGGGCGCTCTCATATTTCAAGAAGTTCGAAACAAATATTCTTGCCACCGCCGCTCCCTGAGAACCTGTGAAAAAATTCAGAGCGGGGTGCCCCGGCAAGTGGATTCTTGTCGGAGGGTCCGCTCCCTAACGGTCGCGGCTCGGATTTTTTCACAGGTTCTGACGGTCGTGGTTCTGCCGGTTACATCTCCCACCGGCGCGGCTCCCTGCTTGGCGACGCGGTTTCCGTCAATCAAGCCCGGCGCTCCTCTTCCACGCTGTGAACTCTTTTTCCAGCTCCGCGACCCGTTCCAGGTCCGCGGCTACGATCGGAGGCAGTCGCCGGAGCTTCTCCAGACCCAGGAGGGCGCGCTGGCGCCAGCAGGGCTGCTCCAGCAGCCTGGCAAGGCAGTCCCGGCTGTGTCTGGCAAAATCCAGGCTGCTGCCGATCAACAGCAGGTCGGCGCCCGCCTGAAAGCTCAAAACCGGTATCTCCTCATAGGACACGGCGTCGCGGATTGCGCCCATCTCCAAATCATCGGTGATGGCGATGCCGGTGAAGCCAAGCGCATTCCGGAGCAACTGGTAGACGGCCGGCGAGCAGGAAGCCGGAACTCCCAGTCCAGCACCCCGCGCCGGCGCAGGGCTGAAGGGCGGCGCCTCCAGGCCAGGGTAGCGGGCATGGTTGACCATGACCAGCGCCAACTCGCCCTGCATCCGCTGGTAAGGAATCAGATCCGTGGCCAGTTGCTCCAGCGAAGCGTCGACTTGGGACAGCCGAAAATGCGTGTCCAGTCGTGCCCGCCCCAGGCCGGGGAAGTGCTTTCCGCAGCCGGCAACTCCGCCGCGCTGCATTCCGCGCAGGTAGTGGCCCGCGAGGTCGGCGACGGTTTGGGGGTCCTCTCCCCAATAGCGGTTTTGCAGCGCGTTATCGTCGTCGTGGAAATGAAGATCGAGCACCGGCGCCAGATTCACGTTGAATCCAAACGCCCTCAGGACTTCCCCGGTAAATTGGCCGCATTCGTACAACAGCCTGCCATCTTCCGCCTTTGCCAGTTGCGGCGCCGCGGGAAAACAGGGGAAAACCCCGCGCAACCGGTCCACCCGGCCCCCTTCCTGATCGACACAGACCAGGCGGGGCGCGCACTGTTCAGAGATCTGCTGCATCAAATCACGTATCTGAGAACGCTGCTGCAGGTTCCTGCTGAACAGGATAACGCCCGCCGGTCGAACATCGGAGAGAGCCTCGGCTGCGCCGCGGACCAGCGCCGTGCCGTTGAAACCGACAACCAGACATTCCCCGGCCAGTGCCGATGTGTCGGTTAAAGAGATCGCGTTTCGCACCTGGTCAAGCATTCACCCGAATTTTTCTACCGCGGAGACGGTCCCGGGCCGTTTCTCAAGATGCCCGCTGAAAAGTTTCTGAATGAGCAGGCCGTTCACGGCCTTCGGGAGCCCTGGGCCTCAAACTTGCTCAGACGCCCAATCACCTGAGGCTCTGCGGCCTGGCTGTGGCCGAGCACTGTCTTGATCAGATAGGTCGGCTTGTCCTGCGATTCGTGGTAGGTCCGGGTCATCAGTTCGGCGATCAGGCCGATCAGGACGCACTGCATGCCCACGATGACGAAGAAAACGGAACCGAGCAGCAGAGGATTGCGGTGAGCTTTAACCTGGTAAATGAATTTCTCGGCCAACGTGACACCGGCCGTGAGAAAGCCGGCCAGAATCAGCAGGATTCCCGCTCCGCCGAAAAAATGCATCGGCTTGGTGGAAAACTTTTCCAGGAACTTGATGGTGACCAGATCCAGAATGACCTTAAAAGCGCGCATCATGCCGTACTTTGAGACTCCGAGCCTGCGCGGGTGGTGGCGGACCTGAATCTCGGTCACGCGGGCTCCCACCCAACTGGCGAAAATGGGGATAAAGCGGTGCATTTCGCCGTAGAGCTGAATATGGCGCATTACCTCGCGGCGGTAGCCCTTCAATGTGCAGCCGTAATCATGGAGATGAACGCCCGATATCCAGCTAATCAGCCGGTTGGCCAACATGGAAGGCACCCGCCGGGTGAAAAACCGGTCCTGGCGGTCCTTTCGCCAGCAGCTCACCACGTCGTAACCCTCTTCCAGTTTGGCCAGGATGGCCCGGATGTCGTCCGGATCATTTTGAAGGTCGGCGTCCATGGGAATAAGAACTTCGCCCCTGGCGAGCTTGAAACCTGCGGCCAGAGCCGCCGTCTGCCCGAAGTTGCGGGCAAATTGGACCACAACCACCCGGTCATCCAGAGCCGCGAGCGCCTCCAGGACGGCGAAGCTGTCATCGGTGCTGCCATCGTCAACGAAAATGAGCTCGAAGCTCCTGTGAAGGGACTCAAGCGCATCCACAATCCTTTGATGCAGCAGTTCCAGGTTCCGAGCTTCATTAAAAACGGGCACAATGACCGAAATGTCCATTGGCAATAGATTCTACAGTGAATGGACGCAACTTGAAAGGCGGGTCTCACTCGCGAAGCAGATTTTGAGCTGCGGCCGGCTGCGGGGCAGACGGAAACCCCGGAGGAGCAAACGCGATCACTACAGAGTTCCCAGCGCGGCAGAGCCGCAACCCGATGGCCAACCGGATTACTGCCAAACCGTCGTCAGGGAAATAAGTAAACCCTTAGACGATCCATTTCCAGAGCAGCGAGTATCCCGACGTCAATCCAAATGCAATCGAGGCCAATCCCGTTGCGCCTGAAAGCGTCGCCCGGCCGCCCGCCGTCCGGGCGATCCACGCTATCGGCCATCCGGCGCACCCGGAAAGAATCGCCATGCCAACGGTCGATCCCAGGCCAAACACGACAATATAGGCGACTTGCACGGAAGCGGACGGAAGGTTTGCCATGACCAGGGCGGTCAGGGCACCGCTTCCGGCGAGCCCGTGAACGATGCCCACAAACAAGGGCCTTCGAGCCACGACCCAGCGGCCGATATGAATATGGTTGATCGCCCCGTAGTGGCAATGCACCCGCACGCCATGAACGTGCCGCCGGCTCGGTCCGTGCGAGCCCTGCCGGAGGGCGATGCGCAGCGCACGAATCCCGAGAACGACCAGCATGACCGCTACGCCGACGCTGAAACTGTCGATCATCGGACGCGGCATGTTCCCATGGAGCATCGCGAAGGCCGCGCCGACCGCCAGCAGGGACAGTGCGTGTCCGACGCCCCATGACGCTCCCAGTCGCACGGCCTGTAAGGCGCTGCGCTCTTGGCTGACCAGCGTGGAGATCGCCACCAGGTGATCCGGTTCGAGGGCGTGACGTATCCCGAGCAACATGCCCAACAGGGCTCCCATCAGCATCGTCGTCGGCAGTGCGGACAACAGGCTGAAAGTGGAAGCGGAGAAGGCCGGCGCTGAATAGGACAGGTCTCCAGTGACTAGAATGCCCCCCCCGGTGGCGACCCCAGTCGCCCAAAAGAGTGCGCCCAAAGCCCAGGGTGGAACGGGTTCCGATGATGCGCCGCAGGGGGCCGTCAGCCGGCGGATCCGGTGGAGCAAGTGGCCGTCGGATGCCGCGGGCGCCGGCTGCCAGCGGCGGATGCGAAGCCGTTCCAGCCGCGCCAGCGCGCCGGCATATGCCACAGGATTGCCGCAGGCTGAGACGGCCAGATCATCGCAGCAATTTTCGCGCTCGATGCGAATGCGGCGTGACACCCACCAGACTGCGGGATGGTAAAAAAGCAACGTCTCGATCGCCGTTTGTACCAGGTTCATCGCGTAATCATGGCGGCGGATATGCGCCAATTCATGCGCGAGGATCGCTTCGAGCTGCTGCGGCGTGAGGGCAAACAACACACTGGCCGGCATTAGAATCACCGGCCGGAGCCAGCCGACCACGCTGGGCACTTGGACCCGAGCGGACTCAACGACTGAGATCGGACGCGACATGCCCAACCGCCTCGACAGGCGCCCGACTGTCTCCCGCCACTCCTCGGAAAGGGATCGGCCAGCGGCACTCCTCATCCGCTGCAGCGCATTCCACCCGCCCAGAAGACGCGCGGAAAGCACGATGACCCCAAGACCCCATAGAAGCGCCAGCCAGGGGAGGGACGTGGCAAGCGACATCGAAGCCCGGGACGCAAGACTGGCTGCGAGCCATTCGGTTTCAAGCGCAGCCGGCGCTCCCTGGCGCACAGCGCCGGCTTCCATCCACAGGGTGGCCAGGAACAAACTGAAAATCGCAAGCAACGCCGAGTACGCTACGGCATACCGGGCGGCCGGGCTCGACCGTCTCAGCGACGCCATCGCCCCGGCGGTGGCCGCTGCCAGGGCGGTTCCTTGCCAGATCGAATGCAGCAGCGCCCAACCGAGGGCGTCGACCAACGAATAATCGAGCAACGCTTCAATCGGATGGGGCATCGTCCGGGCCCTTTCGCCGCCGGTCGAGCAGCGCTTGTATCTCGGCCAGTTCGCCGGCGGTCGCGGGCTTTGCGGCCAGCGCCTGCATGACCAGCTTCGCGGCGGAGCCGCCGAAGGCGCGCTCGAGCAAGTCGCGCACGAGCTGCCGCTGCGTCTGTTCTTCCGAGAGGCGGGTGCGATATATGTGGGTACGGCCCGACTCGTTGCGCCGCACCAATCCCTTGTCCGTCATAATCTGCAGCAGTTTCAGGACCGTGGTGTAGCCGGTCGGCCGGATGCGCTCCAGCACTTCCTGGATCTCCCGCACCGTGCTCGGACCGCGGCTCCAGATCACGCGCAGAATCGCCAGCTCCGCTCGGGTCGGTCTTGAAAGCGTCTTCATAGTGCAGCGACTTTCAGGTCGGCGCTTGTTCTGCCAGGCAGGCAATCGTATACGACGCGCTTCGTAGTGTCAACGTCGGAAAACATCGGAAACTGGCATTCTACGAAGTTTTTCGTTGACACCTACGAAACTCTTCCTATATCATTTTGCACTTCACGGAGGGAACATTGGTAAACAGCGTACGCCGGCTCTTCCCTCAAGACGGGTATTACGCCGCCGGGTTCCTGGGCCTGCTGCTGGCTGCTTCTGCCGTCGCATCGGGCGCCGCTGACAGCGCTGTTTCAGGTACCGTCACCGATCCCCGGGGGAAAATAGTCGCCCTAGCCAAAGTGCGGTTAATCCACCTGTCCGATTCGACCGTACAGGAAGGAAGCACGGATGCTCAAGGCAGATATGCCTTCGAGTCCCTGGAACCGGGCGACTATCTTCTTTCCGTCGATCTTTCCGGCTTTGCCTCTGTCAACCGGGAAATTGTCCTGATTCCCGGGCAGACGAATACGGTTGATCTGCAGTTCTCCAGGATAGCCGAACAAAACGAATCCGTGACCGTCGTGGCCGACGTCAGCCAGGCGAATATTTTCTCGCCGGACCCCGCGCAACGGGTATTTATCCGGCAGGAGACGCTGGACGCCAATCCGGGCCGTCCGGGAATGCCGATCTCAATTCCCGGCGCGCCGGTGGAATCTCCGGCAGGGGGGATCAAGCCTCCGCAATATTTTGTCCCCGGCGTCGCAGGCGATCATGGGGAGCCGATCGCGCAGTTCTTTCAAATCGGCCGATATTTGTTTCCGAACAACCTGCCCGCCAATGCCCATGGAAACGGGTATGCCGATCCCAATATCCTCATTCCGATCGCCATCGAAAGCGTCCAGACCGACGGCGGGGCATTTAATGTGCTCGAGGGCAATAACTCAGTCCATGCCGCAATGATCTTTGGATTGCGCGACAGGCTGGATCCGCTGGTGCGTTTGACGGCGGATTATCGGGACATGAATCTGGTCGCCGGTTGGAGCCCGGCGGATCCCGGAATCAAGGAGTGGATCGGCGTTGAAGCGTCGTTTGGAAACGGCTTTCTCGACCGCCTGGAACATCGGAAGCAATTCAAGGCGAACATCTCGCGCTCCCTTAGTCTGGAAAAGCATGATCTGGCGCTATACGGAATTGGGTACTCGGGATTCTCTTATCTGCCGGGGCTGTCTCCCATCAAGGCTCGCGTCCCCGGTGACACCTATGATTGGCGGCAAAAGGAAGAGGCCAGTTCCGGGATTGTGATCGCCACAGACCTCTGGCATCTGACCTCAACGCGCGAATTGCAGTTTTCCGGCTACTTTCGAACCTACAGTCTGGACGTTCGGCCCAATTTCGGCGATGGCCTGATTCGGCAGAGTGAATTTCGCACCGCGACCGCCCAGAGCGTAGATTACTTAGAGCGATTGAGACCTGATCTCTCCCTGCTGGCGGGTTTCGAATTCCGGCGGGAAGCGCCTCGCAAGCTGAATCTGGACAGGTTCGATGAGACCGCCGGCATCTTCCGACCGGCGACGAGCAACGACCTCACCCTTCATTTCTACAGTCCTTATGCGTCCCTGGATGGCGCGTTGACTCCCTATCTCCACTATAACGTCGGCCTGCGCCGGGATGAGGTCAGTTTCAACAACCGTGACCGCTTACAACCCGCCCAGTCATTTGACATTCACCAGGGCGTCAGTTCCCCAAAAGGTACGATTTCATTGCTGCCGCCTGAATCCCTCTGGGTCCCCTCTGTGGCGCTCAGCTACGGCCATGCGTTCCATGTCAACGATCCCCGGATTGGCACAACCGCGCTACGGGAGACCACGGCTGTGAGCAAGGCTCGCTCCTACCAGTTGGTGCTAAAGAAGAGTATTGCCAAGACAGACTTCAAGGCGACGCTGGCCCATGTCACTACGGCCCAGCAACTGGCAAGAATCGACAACGACACCGGCCTGCAGCAGGATCAAGGCCCCGGCTTGGTGCGCTCCATGACGCTTTCGGCGCGGCGTTATTTCGCGTACGGCTCGCTGCAGGCCTCATTTGCCAGGGCCGACGCGCGCGACCGGATAAACGGGGAACCAACGCCCGAAGCCCCTCGATTGATCTGGGACGTGCTGGCGACGATCGACCGCCTCCCGTTTCGCCTGAAGGCGCGCGGTGAATACGAATATGCGGGACGCAAGCCTCTGGGGAATGGATTCAACGCAGTTCCGGTCAAGGAATTCCGCGGCGCGGTGCTTCGCTCGTTTGAGAACAATGGAATGGACATCGGCATCAATTTTCTCCTGACCCAAGGATATGCGGGACAAACCCTTGAAACACTGGCGCTTCCCGGAGAGAGCGGGCCGTTTGAGCGAATTGCTGGTTTTCCGCTGAAATCCTACGTGACAGTCTCGTGGACTTATCGGTTCGGACGCGCGGGCCGACCATAGTGTAGCGCGTCCGAAATCGCTGGGTCTTGGCCCGGGTTCGTCAGAGAACCGCGAGCGTCAGCAAGTGGCGCGCCAACTCATTGAAATTCCGCGTCGTTAACGGTCGGGGTTCGGTGACGAACTTCAGTGCTAGCCCTCGGCTAGCCCGCATGGCATGAGCATCGCATGGCATGTTCCCGGACCCTGCCAGCAGTCAAAAATTCTCTGGCATCCAACAGATATTTGCTATAATCGGTGTGTCGGGCGTTGGGGAAGTAAATGTTCACTCGCTATCTCATGAAAACCGGCTGTGCCTGTGGGGTCGCGTTGATTATAATGACCTCGGCCGGCGCCCACAATGGCGCCCACAGTGTGGACGCTTCCGGCCCGCAACCTGCCAAGCGTTGCCTCTCTCTGGAGGGTTATCTCGCCGCAAGATCGGAGGGATCCAACAGACCACAGAGCGCTGCCGATATGCACCTCTCTTCGGAACACTCCCGTGTCGACCCGATGCAAGACGAGAAGGCTGCAGGAGAGTCCAATCAGCCGGAGTTATGCTGCGACCATGAGGGTCAGGCGGCCGCGATGATCAGCCTGCAGCGTGAGCTGTTTGCCCTGGAATCTTCTTTCCTGGTAGTGCGATGCGACCGGGGCGTATCCCTGTTTCTGCTGCAGAATCTTCAGGCGCATTCCGGTTACACCCTGTTGCCTTTCCATCCCCCTAGAGTCTCCGCGTAGTCAGACGTAATTTTTGCCGCGTCGCGCCCGTATTGTGTTTATCGCCTGCCGCCTGAAAGCTCCCTGACAGAAGGGGACGGGCGGGAAGCGGGCGTGCAACAAACATTCTGTTTGCGGCGAGACGCTATTTACGGATTACGTGGAGGCAACAACAATGCGAAGATATTTCATTCTACTGCTGTTTGGCGTTGCGCAGTTCCATCCAGGAACCGGCATCATTTCATCGCTGCGCGCCCAGGGAGAAGGGGCGCTCCATGGCCTGGTGGTCTCCCAGGCCGACAAAGCCCCTCTGGGCGAAGTCAAGATCAAACTGGAAGGCGCTGCACTTCCCGAATTGCTGCAAACCAGCACCGGCGAAGATGGCCATTTCGGCTTTCAACAACTCCCGCCGGGTCTCTATTCCCTTGTGGCCGAGCACGAGGATTTCGCGGGCGAGACCCTCCAATTCACTTTGAGGCCGCGCGAAGTGCAAAACGTCACTTTGAGTCTCTCTCTGCGCGCCCTGACCACGACGGTGCAGATCACCGCCGACGTGGTATCCCTTCCCAGCATTCATTCGCCCAGCTCGACTGTGCTGGATGCGCCTCGCTTGGAGCGCCTTCCACTCAACCAGAGAAGCAACATTCCGGAAGTGATGGTCACCGCCGCTCCGGGCATGATTCGCGGCCACGATGATTTTGTCCATGTTCGCGGCCAGGAGATCGCGTTGAACACTTTTATCAACGGGATCTCCTTTTGGGAGAACCCCCACTCTCTGTTTTCCGGGGGCTTGAGCCCGGAGGTGATTCATTCGGCCAGCGTCATGACTGGAGGTTTTTCCGCCGAGTACGGCAATCGTTTTGGGGGGGTGCTGGATGTAGTCACCAAGTCGGGCTTCTCAATGGACCACCAGGGAGCGCTCGCCGTTGGGATGGGCTCTGCGCTCCGGCACAATCTGGGGGTTGAGTACGGAGGCCACACCCAGAAACTTGGCTACTATCTGTTCAGTTCGGGTTTTGAATCGGCGCGGTTTCTCAGCCCGCCTGATCCTCGTTCGATTCACAATACGGGCCGAGGCTCGCACAATTTTTTCCAACTGGACGTCAACCTGGATTCCAAGAATACCTTGAGGCTGTTGCTGATGGGAGATGGAACCAATTTCGAGATTCCCAAGACGGCCCTGGATGATCAGGCGCGTCCCGGCGCAACCGCCATTCAGCGCACCCGAGAAGAGACGTTGATCGCCGCCTGGGGTTACATTTTCTCGAAGGATGCTCTGCTCAACACCTCTTTTTACCAGCGCTGGTCGCGCTCTTTACTGTTGCCCGAGGTTGACCCGCTTGCCGCCACGGCCCGCTCGGATCGAAGTTTGCTGACCGCCGGTCTTAAGAGTGACATGACGGCTTTTCTCGGCAGACACACCGTCAAAAGCGGGGTGGATCTGGTTCTGCTGCGGCCTGACGAGGCGCTCTTTTTTGATGCTGCGGGATATGTCCGGTTTACCCACCTGCTGCAGCTTCCTCATGTTCATCTGTCACAACCGATCCAGTTCGGCCGTGCCAAGAGCGGCGGGCAAATCAGCCTGTATGTTCAGGATGCGGTCCGGTTAGGAGACCGGCTGACCCTGGATACCGGACTCCGCTTTGACCAGTACAGTCTGGCCACATCGGCTTTTCACTTCAGCCCTCGCGTTAATCTGGCCTATCGTTTTCCGCGGCAGGGAACTGTGCTGCATGCCTCCTACAATAATTTTTTTGTGCCGCCTGCGGTCGAGAACGTTCTTTTCGCCAGCTCGGGCCTGACCCGCCTTGTTCGGGAAATCGGCCGATCGCTGGGTCCGGTGCGTCCGGTCGTGGGAAACCAGTTTGAGTTGGGGGTCACACAGCCGCTCCGCTCGAAGATGACGCTGGGGCTGACCGGCTATTACCGAGTCAGCCGGGACCCGGTCCACACCAACCTCCTGCCCGATTCCCGTATTTACGCTTACGCGAACTTCGAGCGCGAGAAGGCCTATGGGCTGGAGGTCAGGGTGGACCTGCCGAGAATTGAACGGCTGGGTCTGTCCGGCTATCTCAATTATGCCCTGGGCCGCGTCTATTTCTTTAACCCGGTGACCGGGGGATTCATCGTGGAAGCGCACCACGTTAGCGAGCCGGGTCGCTTTCTCGCGCCCATGGACCAAACCCATACCCTCACCGGCGGCTTTACCTATCAGCATCACAAGAGCGGAGTGTGGGCGGGTTTGAGTCTTGAGTACGGAAGCGGCACTCCAACGGAAGCCGACGAGCACGAGGGCGCCGCCATGGGGATGCCGCTGCCGGACCGTGTTGCGGATCATTTCACTGCAAATCTCAGTCTGGGCGCAGACTTGTTCCGGAGGGGTGAGGGAAACCGGATCAGCTTACAGTTCAACGTCGAGAATCTGACGGATAATGTTTACAAGGTCGCCCAGGAAAGTGTCTTTTCCGCGAGCCAGTTTTCAATCCCGAGGCTCTTTTCCGGTTCTGCGAGGATTCATTTTTGACGAATTGCCCCAACGGCGGTTCGGCAACCTTGCCAGGAGGAACGGCGGGGTTCACGGCCTCGAGTGCCTCGGTCCAGGCCATACCAACACTGTCAGACTGGGGGACAATTCTTCTGATGGTTGGCCTACTGAGCGCGGGGATGCTTCATTTGAGACGGAGAGCGACACTTTCCTAGGCGAGCTACTTTCCGGTGCAAAAGGGCTTTCCGGTGACCCATAGCTGCGGTCTGCATATTGGGAAGCTGGAAATTTTCGATTATCCCGAGCCTCAATCTCGTCGCCAACGCCCTTGACAACCCATACGCAAGTTGCGTATGATTATAATTCGTGGAATTTATCGAGGCGCCGCTCTTTACGCGGCTGCTGCCGCACTGCCTGGGCGACGAGGACTTCAGGGCACTTCAGCAGTTTCTTGCCCGTGATCCTGAGTCTGGCGACATCATCCCCGGAACCGGCGGCTTTCGCAAACTGCGGTGGGCGGACCCGAGGAGGCGCAAGGGCAAACGTGGCGGCCTAAGAATGATCTACTACTACTTAGTCGCCGACAGCCAGATCTGGTTCATGACGTTGTACGCCAAGGATGAAGTGGCAGACTTGAACCCGGATGAAAAGCACGCGCTTAAGGCGGCCATCGAAAAAGAGGCCCGACAGCGCGCACGGCGTCGGGGGACGCGGAGAAAGTAAACAATGGTCAAGAGCAAAAAAAGAAACAAGGCTCCGAAGAAGCGGAACCTATTTCGCGAGCTGATGTCCGGCGTTCAGGCGATGCGGGAGCATCGAGGGGGGCGTCTCACGCTGAAGACGCACGAGGTAGAACCCATCACGGTTCCATCGGTCGATCCGGACTTCGTTCGCGAGACGCGCGAAGCATTCCACATGTCACGCCAGGTCTTTGCGTTCAAGATTGGCGTCAATCCCAGGACGCTTGAGCGCTGGGAGCAAGGTCGGTCGAAGCCGAACGAGCAGGCGGCGGTGCTCATTTGGCTCGTCCGCAAATATCCGGACACGCTCGAACGGCTTGAGTCGTTGAGCGTGGGGCGTTAAACATGGGGAACATGGGGACGTCTCCCACTGTCCCCAGCTTTAGATTTCGCACGGGCATAATTGGGAAACGTGGGAGACGTCCCCATGTTCCCCATGTTCCCCGGGAAACGTGGGAGACGTCCCCATGTTCCCCCTGGGCGCATTC